>NZ_PPEU01000005.1:0-24098 GCF_003056015.1 Candidatus Similichlamydia epinepheli
AGCAAAGGGAACAACTATTCAGCAAAAGTAGATTCTGTAAAAAGGAAAGAGATTTCGTTGCATCACACCGCTACTCATCTTCTTCATTGGGTTTTAGAAACTTGTTTAGGACCACATATTCGTCAAGCAGGCTCATTAGTAAACGATACTAAGCTTAGATTTGATTTCAATCATCATAAACTACTTTCTTCAGAAGAAATCGATCTGATTGAAAGAAAAATGAATCACCTTATTCGTAAAAATGGATCGATTGAAGTAAAGGAATTAGCTTATCAGGAAGTGGAGAACAATCCTCTCATTAAGCAATTTTTCAATGAAAAGTACGGAGAAACTGTACGAGTTGTGAAGATAGAACTTAAAGAAGATGGAACCTCAAGAGAGCTTTGTGGTGGCACACACGCAACTCAAACAGGAGAGCTGGGTTGCTTTCAAATCCTTAAGAGCCAGACAGTTGCATCTGGTATTTGTCGCATAGAAGCAATAGTCGGTTCAGCTGCTGAGAAGCGCATGCGTGAACAAGCATCACTAATAAAGAAGTTGATACAGCTTTTCAAAGTTAAGGAAGAGTTTATTGAAGATAAAGCTCGACAAATTTTACAAAACACAAAAAATTATGAACATCAATTACAAGAAATGAAAACACTTCAACTTAAATCGCTTGTAAAAAACTGGGTGCGCAATTATCACCCAATTAATGTTTACTGGAATCTTTTTTACAAAGAAGTTGGCCCAGAGTGGTGTCAAGATCTTCGCTCGATCAGTGAACTTATTCTAGAAGATAATGCATTTGATTTAGTCTGGATATTCTCTAAAAAGGAAGAAACTGTCCAAAGTATTATAAATACTAAACAAGCCAGACATTTATTCCCCTCTGCAAGGAAGATTATGGAAATGTTGCCTTCCAAATGTGTAGGAGGTGGATCTGCCATACTTTGTCAGTTTTCTCATCCTATTCAGAATTTCGAGAACCTTTTCCAAATTTTACTTGCTTCTCTTCCTACCCCACCACAAACATGATCGAATCTTTTTTCTCTATCCTTGAAAAGGATGAGGGATTCTATTGCCCTCATAACGAAAGTTTTTTTGTTCTTGCTCAAGACTTCTGGACAACTAGTAAAAGTTTTCTAGCGTCTTGGCTTAAAATGCAAAAAAAAAAGAACTTGATTTGGGTTCACTCTGACCCGATCGTGCTTGCTCAAATTCGAGAAGAGCTTTCATCAATAACTGGAGAAAACATCCTTGAATTTCCAGCTTGGGAGTTTCTTCCTCAAGAAGGTCAATCTCCTACAGGAGAAACGACAGGAAGAAGAGTACAAACTCTACTCCGCCTTAAAGAACGCAAACCACACATTATACTATCAACGCCGGAAGCATTTGTCCAAAAGACATTCTCTTCAGAATCTCTCGAACGCAACAGAATTACGATTCAAAAAAATGAGATCTGTCCTCTACAAAGTCTTTATGAAATACTCAAGAGTCTTGGATTTTCCGAGGAATCGCTTGTGATTTCAAGAGGAAGTTTTGCTCGTCGTGGTTCTATCCTAGATGTTTTCCCACCACACGAATCGGCTCCATTTCGCATAGAGTGTTTGGGAGACGAAATCGAATCAATAAGAACTTTTGATCCAAGAAGTCAGCGTTCTTTAGAAGAAAGAAAAGAAGTCACATTTTTGCCAGCTCAAGAACAATCTCTGAACGATCTTGTCCCACTCTTGGACCACTTGGATAATCCTCTACTATTTTTTGATGGAATGGAAAAGCTGGAAGATCGATTCCTAGATATGGAAGAAATGATTTCCGGTTCCTTTTTTCTTAGGATAAAAGAATTCATAAAAACACAAAAGTATCAAGCTATTGGTTTCATAGATACTGATTTGCAAAACGTATCTACCTATCTTGCAGGCCATTTTTCTCCAACAGTTTTTCGTCGAAAAATGAACTGGATGACTTTTGAAAAAGACACACATTGTCTAACGTGCCCTTTTTCAAAATTTCCAGACGGCATTCTTGAAAAAGAGGGAACCATGTCCGAAAAGAGTGCTTCTTATGCAGCAGTACAACTAATGTTGGAGCAAAAGTACACCATACAACTTGTTTCAAAGACAAAACAAGAAGAACGCAAGGCTCTTTCTGAATATGGAATATCTTCAGATCAAATAAAATTTATGAATGGACAATTGGGATCGAGTGTTTTATCCACACATGAAAAAATTGCAATTCTTTCAGCCAATGATCTTCTGAACAAACCTCTACAGATATGTTCGCAAACACGTGCAACATATTCGTCTCTAGAGACCACAATTTCTTCTTTTTCACCTGGTGATTACGTAGTTCATTTTTCTAATGGGCTTGGGATTTACAAAGGAATTGAAAAAAGATGTCTTGCTTCAGGGCATGAATCCGAGTTTATAACTTTAGAATATGCAGGGAAGTCACTTCTTTACATTCCAATTCACCAATCGCACTTAATAACACCATATGTCAATACGAAAGGGAAGCCTCCTAAATTAGATCTTTTAGGTTCTAATCGTTGGAAAAGAATTAGAGCACAAGCTGAAGAGTCGGTGCAAATTTATGCACAAGATCTTGTTAATTTATATGGAGAAAGACAAGCCAGCAAATGTGATCCTTGTCCACCAGATAGCGAGACAGTTCTTACATTTGAAGAAAATGTACCTTTCATTCCAACTACAGATCAAATAAAAGCTATCCAAGAAGTAAAAATGGATTTGTGTTCATCTCGTATCATGGATCGTTTGATTTGTGGAGATGTTGGATTTGGAAAAACAGAAGTTGCCATGCGTGCTGCTTTCAAAATGATTGTGGATGGCAAAAAACAAGTTGCAGTGTTAGTTCCAACAACTGTACTTGCATTGCAACAATATGAAACATTTCAAAATAGAATGGCTCCTTTTGGAGTGAGAATAGTTCATTATTCACGTCTTACCAAGAGGAATGAATCTGCTAAAGTAGAGGAAGGGATTGCCAACGGCAGTGTAGATATTGTGATAGGCACACACAGATTGTTGTGTAAACATTTAAAATTTCACAAATTAGGTCTTATTATAGTAGATGAAGAACAACGTTTTGGGGTGAAAGCAAAAGAGCATTTAAAGTTATATTCTCAACATGCTCACTGCCTAACATTATCTGCGACACCTATTCCTAGAACTTTTTACATGTCCTTAATTGGTGCACGTGAATTTTCCACGATCTCAACACCCCCTCAAGAAAGGCTTCCTATTCAGACTTGTGTCACTGAAAAATCAGATGCATGCATGAAAAATGCAATTAAAAGAGAATTTGCTCGTGGCGGAGGCGTTTATGCGATTCACAATCGAATTGAATCAATTTACACTTTTGCAAATGAATTAAAGAATCTTGTTCCTCAGGCAAAAATAGGTGTCACTCATGGCAAAATGCCCCCTGAAGAAATAGAAACATTATTTCAAAATTTCAAAAAAGGCGAATTCAACCTCTTAGTTTCGACTACTCTCATAGAAAATGGAATCGACATTCCACATGCAAATACTATTTTGATTGATCAAGCTCATACATTTGGGTTGTCTAATTTGTATCAATTAAAAGGCAGGGTCGGACGATGGGACAAAAAGGCATTTGCTTACTTCCTTATACCGCCTGATTGGCAACTTTCAGACGAAAGTCGCAATAGAATTGAAGCTTTGCAAGCAGCCTGCAAGCAAGGTGGTGGAATGAAAATCGCCATGCAAGATTTAGAAATAAGAGGGTGCGGAAATATTCTAGGCACAGAGCAATCTGGTCATGTCTCAACTATTGGATTCCACCTATACTGTAAAATGCTTAAAAAAGCAGTCTCTTCTGCCAAGGGACAATCCGCTATTTCTTATAAGGATCCAAATGAAGTCAGTGTAATTTTAGAGACCATTCCATGCGAGCCAGGAATTCCGGAGGAATACATCCCCGATCTAGATCTTCGGCTTCATGTTTCCCATCAAATTGGAGAATGTCAGTCTCTTGAGGAGTTGGATCAACTTGAAAAGGACCTAATAGATCGTTTCGGCGGCCCCTGCCTTCCTCAAAGATTGGAATGGCTCTTTGTAATTTTTAAAATTAAGTTTTTGGCAGCCAACAAAAAAATCACAGGGATTCGCATAGCCAAAATCAAAGATGACCCCGATCACGTCTTAATAAAAATCGAGAGAGCACAAGAAATGAATAAACAACTTCAACAAAAAATTTCTGCCCCGATTCATCCTGAAGAGTATATTCAATTGCTTTATCATGTATTATGAGCAGTAAGAGTCAATTCGTTGTTTACATTGGACCAGGGCCATGTCTTCTGTTGATGTTAAGGACTTAAGGTCCGGTCAAAAGGTAAAAGTTGAATCAGAGCCGTACACTGTCGTGTCTACAGAGTTTGTCAAACCTGGTAAAGGTCAAGCCTTTTGCCGTATTCGGCTTAAACACCTTATGACTGAGCGGGTTCTTGATAGAAACTTCAAGTCCGGTGAAAAAATTGAGTTAGCAGACGTGGAAGAGATTGAGTTGCGATTTCTTTATATTTCTGGCAACGAATACTGCTTCATGAACGATGAAACATTTGAGCAGTTATCAGTTTCAGAAGGTATAGTTGGAAAGGGTTCAGTTTGGATAAAGGACGACACACTTTATACAATTCTTTTTTACAATGGACAACCGATTCAGGTTACTCCTCCAACGTTTATGGACTTTGTTATCACCTCAACTGAAGCAGGCGTTCGTGGAGACACAACTTCAGGAAGAGTTATGAAACAGGCTATTCTAGAGAACGGATATCAAATTGAAGTTCCCCTGTTCATGGATTCTGGAGAATCGATCCGAGTAGACACCCGTGATGGCACTTACGAATCTCGCACTGGGAAGTAATTTCCGTGCAAAATTTGGATCTTCTGAAAAAAAGATTCCGTATCTTTCGCATTGTACGCGATTTCTTTTATTCTAAGGGGCTTTCTGAAGTAGACTGCCCTCTTGCATCGAAAAGTCGAATTGTTGAGCCTAATATTGATCTAGTTCCAGTTTTCGTCAATGGAGATAAGAGATGGCTTTGTCCCTCTCCAGAAGTTGGCATGAAAAAACTGCTTGCTGAAGGTATGGAAAACATTTTTCAGCTTTCTTCTGTTTTTCGGAATGGAGAATATGGAGAGAAGCATAGTTCGGAATTCACTCTCTTGGAATGGTACCGAGTAGGTATTTCGTTTGAAGAAATCATTGAGGAGACCACTGAGCTGATTCATCTTGTATGTGGTTATTTTCCTGCTCATGCCTGTACATATGCCTCTCTCTTCGAGCAACATTTTCAAATTAACCCGCACACTTGCAACAGAGAAGATTTGATTCTCATTTTTGAAAAAAATGGTTTTGAGACTTATCCAGGCCTCATTGAGGCTCCTAAAAGCGATATGTTGAATTTCTTAATGGGGTCGCATATTGAGCCGAGATTTCCCTCTGATCAGATTACAATCGTAACCGACTATCCGGCACATCAAACATTAATGAGTCGATTAAAAGTAATAGATGGATACGAGGTAGCTATCCGATTCGAAATCTACTTAAAAGGGATCGAACTTGCCAATGGTTCCCAAGAAGAAACAAAACATGAACGCCAAATAAAAGAAATTCAAGAAAAATATCACGACTACACAAAGAGAACAGAAGAGTCAATTGTGCTGGATGAGTCATTTCTGAAGGCCTTGACAAAGGGGCTTCCTGAATGTTGTGGGGTTGCCTTAGGAATGGATCGACTGTGCATGATAGCTCTCGGTGCGAAAACAATTGATGAAGTTAGAATCCCCTCATATTAACAATATTCTGAACAGACTCTTTATAAAAAAATAGTGTTCTCATTGGGATGAGGTAACTTGCTCCCAAGTTTCATCAGATGCTACTGGCAAAGAATAAAGATTTTGATAAATTTCACTAAATAATAGCTTTAGCTTACTTAAATGGTCGATTATACAAACACAATAAAAAGGCACATTTGCAAAGAGAAATATAGATATAAATAACAGACTTAATACAGAAATTAACGACTTAAAAAACATTGCTAATAAAACACAAGTCAGCAAAAGAATTATGAATAAATAAAAAGTACTGTTCCAGAGTTTGGCCAAAGATTTTTTTACATTAGTAACCGAGTCAAGCATAGAACGCAAAAACTCTGGAGCAGAACGTTTTAAAAATTTATTGAAATACAGGTCGGATTGATTAAAATCAGTACAATCTACACAACAGGACAAAGATATAATTGCAGAAATAATTTCTTCTAAACGCTCATCCCAATATGCACTTTGTGTGGGTGATTCCAATTTTTTCAGAAGACAATACGCTTTCTTTTGCAGAAGAGGTTTTAATCCCTTATCGACTACATCGCAGAATTCAACGTCCAATTTTGGATTATAGTTGCACAGTTCATTCTCAATCTTTCGAAGAAGGTTTTGTTGGTTACGAATTATTGAAATAAGCTTGTGAAATGCGTCTAAAACACGTTTATTATAGGTCTCAGCTTCTGATGAAGCGCACACGGCTCTTGCAATTAATAGTCTAATAAACTTAACCAGTGTATCTTGCAGTTCAGTTCTTTCAGAACTGATTTCACTTGTTAAGTCAGAAAAGAACTTTGAGTTTAATCGTCTTTGCAAAGAATCTACATCTGCTATGTATTCTGGTATATATTTACAAAGTAAATACTTAGTGTTAATTAAAAACCGAGTCTGGTCGTCAAGTGAATTAAATTCCCAACTTCTCACTCCGTTAAAAACATCATCCAAATTAAAGTCGCCATCTTCGAGAAACTCTAGATTAAGATATGCCGATTTCACAGTTTTATTGAATTTTTCTCGAAAGTTCTCAATTTCACTATCTATCAACGACGATCTAAAACTATCAGACATAGGAACAAAACGAATCGGCAGAAGAAAAAATCTCACACTAGAAGCCAACCATCGTTCAATTGGCAGCAACAATCTGCTAACTATTCGACTAAAAACATATTTAATTGGGAAAACAACGCTCAAACACCTTGCAGTCATGCCGTACAAATACAAGCATCTTTTCTTCCATATGGGAAATATCGATGTCATACAGATAAATTGCGCAATTCATTAACCAATTGATAAAGATTTTACCATTTGTAAAGTTATTTATTCAACAAAGCAAGTCCCATATTTACCAGTAATGATCCTCACTAAATCTTCTTTCAGATCTACTACGTTGCAATAAATCTATTAAACATTCATCTCTACTATCTATGTTTGCAAGTTCATTTAGTATAGAATTTATCGACATCCAAGAATAGATCAGACTCACAAGTTTAAAAACAAAAAACGAATTTAAAACTAAAAATGCAAGAAATAACCCCTTATATAAAAAAATCGCTGAAATAACAGACGAAAAAATCAAAAAAATGAAAACGGGAAAAGAACATAGGCTTCTTAACATCTCGTTAAAAGCAACTAACAAATCACGTGCAATGCGCAAGTCACAAAACTTATCGAATAGTTTTGCTAAAGAGAATACACCTCTAACGCCTCGGTAGCTCCTCCCACTAAACATATGTCTATTCTCATCCTCTACGTTGAAAGCCCAATCTAAAAATGTTTGCATGTGTGCCAACAAACTCGACAAATTCATGCTATAAATTAACCGCTCAGAATTAATTTCCATTTCAAGGGGAATAAGTATTGATTCAACTGATGAGTAATGGTCTGCAATAACTGAACTACGTGGATACAAAAACTTTTGTTCTAAGCACAATTCTAACAAAATGTCACTGACAAGCTTAATATATTTGTCACAATCTATTGGGATAGATGATTTTAGAATCACTTCCAATGCTTGTTCCAATTCAAACAATAATTTTTCGAAATTAACACGAATTTCATCAATAAAATCTCTCTGAAATTGTAAGTCTGGCCCAAGTAAATTATCCATCTTCAAGCAGTTCAGCTGGTTTACCAACAGGCAATTAAACTTCTTCAAGTTATCATCTGGACATATCTCTAAAAGCTCTTTCACTTCACACAGTGTTGATCTAATCAGTGGTTTAAATTCTTGTAAACAAGAAATTCTTGAAATTAACTTTAAATTTACATGTTCTTTTTGAAATTTATAAAAAATAGCCTCTTCACAGATGAGCACTTTTCTAAAAATTGACTCAAATAAAAGGAGACGTTCAAAAAATTTAAAAACTAATAGATACGTCTTAAAATGAAAATGAAGAATCCGTCTTGCTGGAAAAAATAAATTGCAAAAAGGAAATCTAGAACATTTTCTGAAAACTGGATTCACTTTAAAAGTTATCAACCACCACTTAAATTAAGTGAAAACAAACTAATAAAAATTAAAAAACCTAAGATATCGATCTTAGCATTGTTTCCATGTTAGAGATCCTAGTTATAATTGAATTAATCTCTCTTCCAAGCAACATCAAAGCTATAATCTTATAAAGTGAAAACAAACAGCAAAATAAAGAAGCAAGAATCCAGCCCTTATTGAGGCAAAAGACGAAGGAACCCATCCAAAAAAGAAAGGCAATAAACCCGAAAGGCGTACGCCAAATTCTCAAACTGTCATCTAATTCAATGAACAAATCTTTGGCATACTCAAAAGACGGTAAAAATTGATTAAATATTCTGTATACAGAGACTACTTCACCACTGATAGGATCTCTCCTACCTTCAAAACGCATAACAAATTCTTCCTTCAATCTATTCAGCCATAAATAGCACCTTTCTACGTATACCAATAGGAACGAAAGATCACGTGTAAACATTTCTTCACATGCCTCTTTAGTCCGACAAATTGGCATTGCAAGTCTTGAAGGCCTTCTTGATGATTGCAAGTCATCAAATGATGGATATTTTCCGGCTCCTTTACCTGTTTCTATTAAAATGTCATTTATAGACTGAATCTGTTGACTAAAATCAACTGAGGAATCCGAGTTTTGAACCAACTCCAAATCTTGTCTGAGACAATGTAATAGCCTTGCTAGACAGATATTAACATGTTCAAAGGAAGCTGCCCGTTCAATTATAGGTCCTGATGGTGTTAAACCATTTAAGCTTCGACTTAACTTATTTAAATCTTGAATTTTATTTTCTAATGAACCACACCAGTCAACTGCATCATCTCGAGGTGTATTTAGAAATTCCTTTAAATCGTGTAATGATGTTCTAATTTCAAAGTTCAGTTTTATCAAGTTGACAATCCTGTCCACCGATTTTAGCTCTCTATTTTCAGTTTCTAATTTTTCAAACAAATTTGCTTCACAATCAAGAAACGCTCTAAAAAGTGAACATGTAAAAAACCTTCTCTCAAAAAAATTAACGGCAAATAAATACAGTTTGAATGGCAGCTCTAAAACTCGTGCAGATAATTTGAAAATAATCTTAAAACAGGCACAAGGTGGACATTTCCAAATTGCTTCAATCATAATTATTGCATCCAAACAAGCAATTATAGCAAAACTATAAGGAGAGACTCTCCAACTTAGATATGTAAATTAAAAATAGGACAACTCGACAAAAACCCTATTTACGAAGAAATAAAAAAGCAGTGAGCATTCCGATTAGAATAACTTCCAATTTCTTAAAAACCATTTGCATACAAGCTTCTAAAACTTTTTTCAAATGATCAAGCGCACCTGCATGTCTGATGTCGTAACAAGTATCCCTTCTTTCTAATTTAGAATTTTCAGACAAAAGAGATATTACCTTTTTTCTCAAAAAAATTGAACTTATAATTTTAAAAATTATAAATACAGTCATAAAAAATAAAGGCAAAAAACAACATTTGTAAATTAACAAAATTGTAATAGCAGTTCCTAGAAGAAAGATTAAGTAGGCTTCAGGCGAAGACAGATCTTTTAAAGATTCATTCAAACAAATGAGATTATCTCTGGTCTCATTTAAAGAAGACAAAAATCTATCAAAAAGTCGGTCTGAATCGATAGCTTTCTTAAGATAAGGATGAATTTTACCGCTAAATCTAGCAGAAAATTCTTCCTTCAACAACTGCATATGCAAGCAGCAATTATTCACTTCTCTCAATACATCAGATAACCCACCAGAGAGAGCTCCTCTGTCTATTGTGTCATTAGCCGCATCAGAAGAAGTCGTTAATAGTTTCCTCCAGTACCTATTCACACTTAATGGACAACTTTTTACTACATCAACAAACGAACTTTCTGTATCTATTTTTCGTGCTAATTTTTCAAAAAAGGAATCTACTAATTGAATACATTTTTGACAGTCACTTGGAGATTCTGATTTTGCAAGTTCGAATAATAGTTCTTCCATATCACTATGGAATGATTTGCCTAACTTATTCTTGAGACGTGTTAACTCATTAATACTCACTTGCATGGAACGACAATAAGATTGTTTATCTAATTGACGATCACCTGTCACAACTCGATTTAAAAGCCTTTTCACATCAATTAATGCGACTCTAATATCAGGACATACTCGTTTCAATGATACAATTATATCTATTGACTCTAAGTCTGAACCTTCGCGTTGCAATATGTTACTGATATTATTTTCACATTCAAGAAAGTGTTTAAAAATTGGCAAAGTGAAAAAACGTGAAACAACTGAATTAACAGCACCGCTGTATATTTTAAACGGCTTAACTACTAGTTGAGACGATAAATTAAAAAGCAACAGAGAACAATCACAAGTCGAAAGCCTTCGTAAAAATTTGATCAAAAGCACTCCTTAAAAATGAATCAATAGGATTTATTCCTAAGACCTCATGAACAATGTTTGCGATCCCCAAAACATCAATGTTTTTATTTGAAATAACTTTATTTCCAGCTCAAAATCATAGTCAAAACAGACAGCTTCCCTTAGGAGATTAAGATGAAACAGGCCGTGTTTTTACCAATTATAACAATATATGAATTTTTTACAAAAGCATCAATTTTTTGGGACGTGCAGCAGTAACCATGCAATCATTCAATATAAAGATCGATATGAAATACAAAGAGGAATATAGAAACGAACAACAAGTTCAAATTGGTAATTAACGGACTAAAAAAGCTCACATAAAATAACTGTTATTGGAATCAATCTCAACGATCAACAAGTGTTGGATCTAAATCGAACAACTGATAGAGGCACAGCTTTCAAGGCATTTTCTTGCTTTGCAATACGATACAGGAAATCCACGGGACACTTTAGAAACACACATTTATTCAGAATGATAATCTTGCCACAATTCTTTAGTGCCACTTTTCAGATGCTTGTTTAATAAATGAAGGCAATCCAAAAAGTCCCAGCAACCAGAAAAAAACAGATAAGTTCCAAATAAAAAAGAGATCCCCACAAACAAAATGCTAAATGGAGAAGCAAGACAAAATAAAGAAAAGCAAAAAATTAAAGCAGAAAGGCAAAAGAAAAATAAAGCCAAATAAGATTTAGACTCCCATTCACTTATATGAGAATGGGTTTTTTGTAGAAGTTTCAAGTATTCTCTCAGAAAACTAACAAGATCAATCCTTTTATTTTTATTTTTATCAATAATAAAAGTAATTCCCTCGCTTGCTATTTTCTTTTTCCAACAAACTCCAAACGCAGTAAAAGAAGAAAAAACATGCTTAAAACTGGAGAAAGAAATAAACAAAAAGGATCGAGATCTTGACAGGCTTTTCTCGAAAACTTTCATCGATTGAACTAGATCTCTTATTTGACTTAGATTTGCCTCCAATCTTTTTGCAGACTTTTCTTGAGCATGACAAGAAAGAAATAATCGGAATGCAGCAAGCGAATTGCGTTCGAATCTGACAAGACTAGGACCAATTATGGATTTCATTCCGATGTGGGTAGATCAATATAGTTAGAAATACACAAAGATTCTATTCTCTTTCAGCATTTAACTGCATATAAGTTTATTGCTTATTGACTTTAGAAAAAATGAAAAGAAGCCTCTGACCAAATTCAAAATATCTTGAACGAACTGTGCGCTAAGTCGATTCTTTTTGAATTGCATACGAAATGCCCTTCTACGCAAATTCTTTCTCTCATCGCACAAGATCTGCCCATGAAAAAACATCATCATAAAATTGAGAAATTTTTCTTCATCCTCAAATTTGCGAGATTCCACAAAAAGAAAAAGAAAAGAAAATCCTTCTCTACAGGCTAAAAATCCATCAATTCTTGGCCCAGGGCATCTTTCTTGCTGTAAGAACAAACTAGCAGAAGGTATATGAAATCTATCAAACCTCCACCTAGAAAGAATAAAAGCCATAGAAAAAAGAAGCCAGAATCGCTCTTGCCCTTTTTTTAGAAAAGATGCGTAATAAGTGACCACAAAGAAAAGGAAAAAAGAAGAAAGTGAGAAAAGAAACTTCAGTTTTGAACCCAAGTTAAGCCAAAGCAAGAAACCTACCCGAAGATACTCAACATTGTGTTCAAAACTATCAAGAACACCCCTAAAATAACTTCTTACAGACGGAAATACAAAAGCCTCTCTAACGGTCATTTGAGATAGCCTTTGAATCCCTTGACTATAGCCAATAGCCATCTCAAAGGCCTTCGAAAGGTGAATCCTGTCCGAGGAGAGGCATTCACCAATGCTAGAAATCAGCACATTACGTGCAGAATGCGCCAGATCCATAAAATCCGGCGTCATACGCATGCATTCCATGCAATTCATAAGGCGAATGCCCATATTCTGTGTCTCAGAAACAGCACCTCTAAGAGCAGAAAGAACTCTCAACCCCTCAGTTTCCTTCCAGGGGAACCAACTTCTCATCCTAGCTACTGTCTCCTCTATCCTTTTCCCAACGGAATAGATCCCTAATATTGGTAAGGAGCAAAATGATCCATGTGGCCCCCTTGATCGCGACACAGGAATCAATATCAAATAAATTTTATTTATTCTCCCCCTACTTAGATGATAGAGTTCTTGAAAATTAGGATTCCCAGGTGTTCCCTCTTAAAGTTATTCATTGTTGGGCAGCTCGAACTCGAAAATCACGCGATTCCCCTCTTCCAAGGCCAGCTCTGATAAGTCTCGATTATTGTCTTCCGAAAGATCTTCCAATGCATCAAAGAAGATATCGCCAGTTTCTTCGTCAATGATACCTTCTGCGCCGTCTCCTACAGAATCGTCTTGTGAATCTTTTTTCCCTGACCAACTTCCAAGAAAGTATCTTCCAACATTGCATAAATAGCTTAATGCACTATGAGCAACACTAACCATTGATGAAGGAATATCAAGAACCAATGTTGGGTCCGATTCAGGCTCATAACTTATCAATAAAAATGGAGATTCGTCTGGATTTATAACATCTTCATTAGCAAGATCAGAACCAACTTCATTAGAATCTTGTCCTGTTTTGTTCGACACATTATTTATGATCAGTCCCTTCCACCAACTATTGAGTTTAACACCAATAGCAACAACAGCACCGCTTAAAGAATGTTTCAAATCTGACGTATAGCTCATAAGATTGCAGCAAGCCAAAATAACACTGTTTATAGGCTTATAAAAAACCATCGCACCATCTAAAATTTTCTCGCCTTTAAATATGACGTTTTCAATTTTACTGCTGAAATGAATACTTAACCCTAGAACAAGTAACACAACTAAAATGGCACAAGCAAAAATAAGCAAAAAAGAAGATTGAAAACCTCCTCCAATTCCAGCAAATACACACCAAGCTACAAGACCTAATACAGATGCTTTAGTCATTTTGATTAATATTTTAATAGGCAATCTAAGATCGGCACCATTAAGTATTTTTTGGATAGATGTAAAACAACGTTTTTTTACCAAACATATTCTGGAAGAAAGATTTGCAAATCGTTTTTGTGAACTCTTAAAGAGCATTTTAATTAAACCAGCACACGAAGAAGAGTCACTTTTAGAAAACGTTCTTCCATCAGCAAATTCAGACCTTGGAAGTTGACAATCCACTCTAACGGAGTGCGGGTCACCTAATCCCGGACAATTCGGGCCTTCAACACTCATAAAACATTCCGATACAGATAATCTATTTATGTAATTTAACTTTTAGAGGTTTAACGGATGCCTTGCTGATTGTTTGAAGAAGAACTGTACCCACTAAATCACGCAATTCATTCTTTTCAACAGGCGAAAGAGATGATTTTGGGAAAAAAACGAATGCAAAAAGATGTCCTTTTCTAATTGACTTTCCACAAAAATAAGCAGCAACTCGTCTCGCCTTAAATCTTTTGCGAATAGCATCGAGAACAGTTTTCTGTGATTGCAAATCAAATCCATTATAGAATCCAATGTATACTGGTATGGAATTTGAAATCGACTTGAGAACCTCTTTTAAAGGCTTTTTTGATTTAAAAAGATCAACTTGATTACGCATAAAAATTCCAATATAGAAGTGTCATTTCAGATGAAAAAAACTGATTGAAATTAGCTTTCATCTCAATCAGAAATAGATATAAATCTCTTGCAGCAAAGTCCAAATCGTAGCAAAATCACAGAGCACGGGTGATCTTGCAGAGGTAGAGATTGGATGTTCAGTTTGCTAGTAAATGGGGCTTTTCTTGTCGTCTTCCTGATAGGAGTAATAATTGTCGCAAAGACAAGCTTCGTTCAATTTAGGGTACTTCCTAAGGCTCTAGATATTTTCTTTCGCGCTCCTGAGTCTGAAGTTGCCTCTGACAGACTTAGCCCAAAACAAGCTTTGTTCATGTCAATGTCCACAACAATTGGAATAGGAAACGTTGTAGGTCCAATTTTATCTATAGTGATGGGCGGACCAGGTGCAATGGTTTGGTTTTTATTAGCATCCATTATTGGCAGCGGAGTAGTTTACGCTGAAATAGTGCTAGCTTTCAAAAATCGATCCTACGGCTCAAAAAGAACTATTGGCCCCATGGCACATCTTTCTAAGATTTTGCCAATGCTTGCCATTGCGTACGCAGCATCAACATCTGTTCTTTTGATGATTTGGAATTCTTCTCAAGCTCACGTATTATCTGATATTGCATTCAGAAATTTTGGATTTTCTCCCACTTTTTTCGGGGTTGCACTATCAGTCCTAGTGGCTTTTGTTCTAAACCGTGGCACATCATTGATTAGGGACATTACGGACAAAATCGCACCGTTCATGTTGATTGTCTATTTAAGTGCTTTAACAGGAATCCTTATCTCGAACCGTGAACAGCTTGTTTCTACTTTACGTCTCATCTTATCAAGTTTCTTGTCGATTCGTTCTGCCGCATCTGGATGTATTTCTTTGTCTTTTCTTCAAGCTATGCGTTGGGGAATTTCAAGAAGCATTTCTGCTTTAGAGGCTGGAATCGGAACTGCTTCCATTCCACACTCTCTTTCAACTGGGAAAGACGCAGAAACTCAGGCAACTCTTGCTGTGCTAGGCGCATACGTGAACGGAACAATTGGGTTTCTAACTGGAATAGCAGTATTATCATCTGGGTACTACACTGCAGACCCAGCTGCGCACGCACTTGAGCTTCTTAATTTAACGTTCAAAAGTGCGCTTTCAATTTTTGGTGAGGCTTGCCTAAATCTCTCTCTTTTCCTTTTCGCTTTTGGAACAATTTTGGGAAATGCCTTTAACGGTTTAGCATGCTGGGAATATCTTTTCGGTAAAAAAGGAAAAACATTTTACGGTGGTCTTCTATGCGTTTCTATTATACTTGGCTGTGGTGCAAGCCTTTCGACTATTTTTGAACTTTCAGATCCATTCATGTTAGTATCGATGGGTCTTCAATTATTTGGCCTAAGCTGGTTTATGATAAATAAACGCCTTTTAGGTTAAACACCGAAATCGTCCAAAATCACAGAACTTTTTGGAACACCGTATTCTCTTAGAAGATTTTTAACAGCGAAATTATGAAGAGGCGGGCCGCAAACATAATATAAAGATTGATCATGATCTTTTAAGTATTGCATGACTCCTGTCTCAAAAGCTTGAAACAAAAAGCCGGTTCTTTCTGGATCTGACAACGGCCAATTAAGTTTTCTTTCTTCATCTGTTGGATCGGAAAGCACTAAATGGTACGTAAAATTAGGAAATTTCTTCTGTACCTCAAGGAATTCTTCGGCATAGATATTTTCTTTTAAAGATCTAGCTCCATACCAAAGAGCTACTTTTCTTTTTGTTCCATGCAACAGAAAAAGACTCATAATGTGACTTCTTCCAAAAGATGCACCTGCTCCACCAATCAAAAAATATAGTGGTCTTTGATCCTGAATCATCTTTGATTCGCCAAATGGCCCAGAAAAATAAAGTCTATCCCCTTCTTTTCTTGAGAAAATATAGGATGAGCCAATCCCCCAAGGGATAGAATCATTAATTACTCCATTCTTGAGAGGAGGCGAAGCTATTCGAACTGTGAAACGAACAATTTTTCCTTCTCCCGGATATGAAGCTAGCGAATAGGCCCTGACGCATTCTTTTTCGTCTTCATACACTATCGCAACGTCGAACATACCATACTTTTCCCATTCTGAATGAAACTCAGGATCAATGCTTTCCTTCCAAGAAGCAGTAAAAGTTTCATAATTTGGAATAAGAAACTGCAGATATTCCCCAGCCTCATATTTTATGGGCTCATCTAGCTCAACTATTAGTTCTTTAATAAAGGTAGAGACATTTCGATTTGAACGTACAACGCCTGAAAATGATTCTAATGATAATGCCTTTCCAGGGAGATCGACTTTAACTTCATTCTTCACAAGAACCTGACAAGCTAATCTCCAGCCATCATTCAGTTCTTCTTCCGAAAAAACTCCTTTCTCCAACTCGTTTGGAGGGCTAACTCCTTCAACAACACGAACACGACATTGATGACATGACCCTTTACCCCCACACGGTGAAGGAACTGTAATATAGCACCGACTTAGGCTGCGTAAAAGAGTCTCTCCAAAACGAGCAATAATGCTTCTATTTGGATCAGATGAGAAAGACACTGAAAAGGCACCGCTACCCTGAAAAGCTGACTTTATTAAAGAAGTAACAAGAGTAACTGCTAGGCCAAAAATGCCGAAAAAAACAACCGGGCAAATGACATTTCTAGAAAAAGAAGACAGGATAGACATTGAAAACCACTTGGAATGCAGATTCTGCCGCTCCCACACCCCACTTTTCATCCTATCAATAAAAAATTATCTCTATCAAGTTATAGATGATTTTTCCTCTTGAAAGTACCTCTCGAGAAAATGATTGATGATAGATTGCTCGATCCTATCCCTTAAGTTCCATGGACTGGCTACTCGTAGAGTTAGAAGAAGCTCACTTGGGGCTGTCATTCTGATAAACACCCTAGGCTCAACCGAAACAGGTTCTAAGCCATGTTTTTGAGCCATTTCCTTGGACCGTCGTCGAGCCTTTTCAAGAAATGGTTGAGATTCCTCTTGGGCTAGCTCTAGTAGAATCGACTTTGCTCTTTGCCAATCTTCAGTCGCCATCATAGGTATATCGATTGAAACAAATGAAAAATCTTCGAGAAAAGAGCTGTTCACTATTGTCGAAGTGAGAAGAATGCTATTTGGAAAAATTATGCGCTTTCCGGTTCCTTGATTGGAGCTCTTTCCACCAATTCCCACCTCCAAAAGTATTGTGTAAAGAAGGTTAACAGAAAGAACATCTCCCTTAAATTGACCTATCTCGATTCTATCGCCAAGAGAATATGCGTTGCTTCTTAGTAGAAGAAGATATCCATGCAAACAACGAATTAATTCCATGAACGCCATCACCACAGCAACGGCAATAGCAAACACAGAAACAGTGAAGGACCTAAGTTCTTCTGCCCAAATAAAAATTAGACCAACAATGACTAGAACAAGTATCGCACTGCGCACGTGTCCAATTGCTTTCAAACGGTATTCTTGTGACCACTGTTCCCCTACTTGACTCTTTATGACACGTTCGATCAGACGACGTGCAAAGATTAACGAAAAAACATAGACACAAGTCGCAATAAAATGACTAAAAGCAAAACCTTCGACTAACATTCTAAGAGGCCCCCAAGAACCAACCCCCATACAAGATTAAACTAAAACGATAGATGCTGTTAAGAAAATCATTCATCAATAACTCAAGCCCGTGTCCAGTCACAACGACCACGACGAGATTTCTTTCTTTGAGTTTTTTTATCCTCTCGTACAGATGTTAAATTCTTTCCGATTTCAGAAGGAATTCCTTGCATACATTCACCAAGAACAACACCAAATTCGCAAAGATCGCATTTTAGTTTTTGTATCACTTGCCATTGCTCCTGCGAAAAATTTCTAGGGTTTTCCATAAAGCAAGCAGCTGACTTTACAACACCGCTATTTTCACTCGATGCACATGTCAATTTTTTCTTCAAAAGACAAATGTTATATTCCACTAACTTGGACAAATCTTCCTCATTCCTTGCATAGGATGGGTCGATAAGACCAGATAGGGCATTTTTTATAATTCCAGGGAACAAATTGTCTAGTTCACCGAATATGTCATTGAACCTTTTAAAACTTTTCATGTTTGTCTCCTTGATAAACAGATGTTTATTCGTCAACTTGACTTAGTCTTCTTTTCAAATTAAAATGTGGGGCCCGTTTCCGAGGATCGATAGCTCAGTCGGATAGAGCATCTGCCTTCTAAGCAGAGGGTCGCAGGTTCGAGTCCTGCTCGGTCCGAACCCGTCAGGCTGGTCGATTTTAACATGGGCTTTCCGTATGAAAAGGGAATCTCGTATTCAGTTTTTCACAGATTCGGATCTTGGCTTATTCGAGGTTGCCCCCAAGCATCCCGAGTTTTCTGATCTTTGGAAAAAATTGGAGAAGGCGCTTCCTTCTGTGTCTTCAGAGGAAAAAGCTTTCGCGTTTTTTGGCATGGTTACGGATTGGATTGTTTCTGTCCCTCATCCTGCCTTTTTACTTCCCTCTATTCTCACACTTTTTCGCAACGCGAATGCAAGTAATCTGCTTGACCGGACAATTCATTTTTTAGATTGGGAACAGTGGATTCTTTTCTACGGTAACTTTTCAAAAAATGATGAGATTGACCTTCGCGCTAAAATTGTAGGTAAAAAATCATCTAGAGAATCTTATCAAACATATTTCCCCATTGGTCATGGGCTATTTTACAGAGGGTCACATTACGTTTCTGCCCACAAAAGTCCTGACTTGGACACTCTTGTCTGTTCTTTTTGGGGATGGATGGACGCATTTGGAGCAAAAATATCTGATCGTCTCCACATTTGGCACGTTCCTGATGGAAAGATTAATCCAACTGACTTGGCATTTTTAGATTCATTACTTGGCATAGGAAATTTTGACATTTTATGCAGGAGGAGAGAATCGCTTGAAGCAGAAGCTTGTGATCTCAGTTCACCGTGTGCAAAATGTTCTTCTGCGAATGATCTTCTGAGAGAAGCTTCCAATCACAAATCTCTTCTAGTGGTCAATGAGAATGGTCAATACCTGGGGGAATGGAATGCCGAAGACAGTGAAATGTTTTACTCAATAGTAATGCCATTAACTCACCTTCTAGACTCATTTGAATCACAAATTCGATCCTCTCTTTTCGACTGTTTTTCTAGAGAATCGCCCAATGAAGAATTACAAAAGCTTTTGTGGTCATTTGAAAATAAAATCGTTGCAGAAGATGTAACTTTTTTACGTTATTCTGATTTATCAAAATCGCGCCTAAAAACACTTTTTGAATCTGTTTTCTCTTTTTCCATATTTGAAACAATAAAGAGCATGAGCTTTGCCTTGAAAAAAAATGGGATTTGCGAGCTCACTCAATGTTTTGAAGCCATAGAAAAGTTACTTGCATTCGACTTTTCAAAAAAAACTTTATTTTCAGTGTTTATTGAAATCAAAACTGCGCTTCAGACTCTGGAAAAACTTTCTGAGAATTGTTTTGCCTTTTTAAGAAAGGGATCCTCTGCACTGCTATTAAAAAGAAATCTTTGGTGTAGCGAGCCAAGATGGGTTACGCCTCAAGCAACTTTTAGTAAGCTTACAGAGCTATTCCAAAAAGATCACTCTCCTATCTCATTGATCATATCAAATAATAAAAATCAATTGATCCCTATTGGATGCATCGAAAGTGAACGAGTTCAATCTTCAAAGGTAGGAACTGTTTCTCTTAGAGACTTCTCTAATCGCTCCGAAGCACGAATAGCAACCCACCTCGACATAATTAGCGTAATAGACCATCATAAAACATTTATTGAAACGTCGGCTCCATCATCCTCTTGCACAGCTGACGTACAAGCATGCAGCGTTCTTCTACACGAACTAGAGGAGTTGTCTTTCCGCATTCAAGATCAAGAAGACGATGCAACCTATGTTCACCCCGACAGAAGGTTTATCTTTTCCTTTTCCTTATTAGCATCAATCTTTGATGACACGGATCTCCTAGTGAAAGCAAAAAGGAGAGATTGTTTAGCTGTTCGCGACTTGATTGAACAATTTTCGGGCTCTCCAATCCAATGGGAAAAAGGAAGGTCGCTCGCAGATTTAAAGCAACAGCTCCTTACGGAGCCCAGTGCCTTCAGCATTTATTCAAAATTCTTTGATCTCCGCAAAAAAAATTTAGAAAAAGCACTCCATTGTGCCGCTAAATTTGAATCATTTGAACTATTTACTGACACAAAAGTACAAGGGGCAGGTGTATTGGTTGGACAAAGCAAACTTTTTCTTACAAACTGGGCAAACCTCAAACAGCTTCGCCCTCTAATCATTCAGCAATGGCTGCATTTTTGCGAGGGAAAGAACTCTGAAGCTCATTTTTTTTGCCATTTGATGAGCACGATATTAAGTGCAGAACAAGTCATGAAAGGAAAGCAGCACCCAGAAGACCACAAGGATCAACTTTGGATTGCCGGAAGATCAAAGAAAAGAATTAATCTATTCTTGAAAAGCCTTTTAGAAAACGAAACCGCCCTGAAGGAAACAGAGATAGAATTCATAAACGGAGATGCCCTAACAGATAAATTTCCGGCTCTCTTATCGTGTAAAAAAACAACGCAAAAATCCATCGAAGAAATCGACAGAGACATACTTATAATGCATTTTCCGGCTGGAAGTCTAAACTCAAGGAAATCATCCTTAACGCCACACATCCCAAACATTTAAAAAAACTCACTACCCTAAAACGAGGCCCCCCCAACGCGCGAATAACTTCGCACCAAGGAGGAATCTCTCAAACGACTACGAAAAACTAAGCACCCTTTTCTTTCTCAGCAAGGGAGGATTCTCTTCCTTCCTCGATGATCTCCAAACTAACTCTCAGTCCGTTTCGGCTAGCGATGGACATCAACAAAGTCCTAAGAGCATTTATAGTTTTACCCTCCTTGCCAATCACCTTTCCTACGTCAGTCTTTTCAACGTACAGCTCAATGATAAGAGTGTGAACACCAGCAATCTCATTGATGGCCACCCTCTCAGGGAAATCGACGAGATTCTTAACGACGTATAAGACGAAATCTCTCACAGCTTAGCCCTCTCCTGATAAAAACCCATACCCGAGACAATTCAACTTAAAAAGCCTCGCCGCCAAAAGGGAAGAAATCCCCCTCCGGAAAAGCCAAATACCGGTGCGCATATTACAAGAAAGAGCAATTAAATGAAAACAAGGACAAAACCCATTTCGGTTTTCATAAGTGTATTTGGAGAAAGTTTTCACCCTAGAGCTTCCCGCACTCGAAGAGACGATTCCAAATTAAAACCATACCTAGAGCACAAAATACAAAAATCTTCTGCTAGAGGAGATTCAAGGGCAATTTTTGTTTTGTGAATCGGATGTAAAAAACTCAAACGAAATGCATGTAACATATGTCTTTGCACGTTTTTATCTTGACTTCCATACAACTTATCTCCTAGCAAACAAAGCCCTAAAAAACGCAAATGAACACGAATTTGGTGCTGTCTGCCAGTAACTGGAAATGCAGAAATAAAAGAAATTGAATTAGAGAAATCATGTTCCACAAATCTAGTAAAAGCTGACCTGCCATGTATTTCCAGTGAAGCCTTCATTTTTTTTCGATCTTTCGGATCTCTTCCTACCGGAACCTCTACAGAACAATTGGGTGTGCGAAGTCTTCCACTAGCTAAAAGAATGTACTCTTTCTTTATTTCTCTTTTAGAAAATTGTTCACATAGAGCCTTTTGAACCTGAATAGTTTTCGCCGCGATAATCAAACCCGATGTTTCACGATCAAGTCGGTGTACAATACCTGGCCGAACTGACAAAGGGTCATCACGTTCGATTACACAATGGTGCAACAAAGCCTGTACAAAAGTATCTTGATAATGCCCTGGACCTGGATGTACTACCATGCCTGCAGGCTTGTTAACAACAATCAAAAATTCATCTTCATAGACCACATGCAGAGAAATGGTAGAAGGAAGAAGAGGAGATATATCGAAATTCTCAGATAAGAATTCAACCTCTACTAGATCTTCAGGATTAACAAATGATGATTTTTTCTCTTGCCTACCGTTAACACGGACAGAGCCACCTTGAATCAATCTATGGAAATAAGATCTAGAGTACGAAGGATAATGTTCAGTTAACCAAATATCGAGTCGAGTTCGGGTCATTTACCCCCTGTAAGCGTCTTTAATCCTCTTCGCGAACCGTCTGGTCTCAGCAAGAATAGCCATTGCGGTTGCCCGCTCAAAGCTTTCACGAAAAACTGGTGATATTTTTTCCAAGTCAGAAAGATTTCTAAAGCTTGTTGAAGCTGGAAATGTTAATTCTGAGGCCATTTCGTCTCCTGTAAGACCCATCTGACGCATCGCGACAACTAATTCTTCACGTGTCATTGAGTTTTCAGTTGCCGTTGGCTCACAACCGAGCTGGTCCTTCTGCAAGTTCTTAAGTCCTAGATCCATAAAACAAGCCTCCCTACGACTTCGGGCCTTATTTAGAGAGGTTAGTATAAATTAATTAGAAATTCTACATTCGAGGTTCTTTAAGGTCACAAAAAATAATCTTTCTCTCAAGGCACAAGAAAGAGCTAAAAAATAGTATTTCTTACACCAAGAGAGAAAGGCAAGATTTTAATCTAACGACGAAAAGTTGATCTTCTAGACACAGTTTTAGCTGTGCCTTTGCGGGATGAGCTCGAAGATTGAGCCTTGCTCCCAGTCGCACGCCCCTTTGCACGAGAGGTTTTGCGATTTCTCTCAGATTTTTCGCTTCGAATCGATTCTTTTCTATACGCCTTTGCGACTTTTTCAAAACGAATCGAAACCGTTCTCACACGCTGCGCAGCAGCTTTGTTTCCGTTTACAGCCTTTTCCAAATCAACTGTAATAGAAGCTAAGAGAGTTCGTAATGCTTCCACAGTGTCTTTCAAGGACATGGACAACCTCCAAAATGCCTTTCAGTCAGCTATAAAGTTTTAATAATGACCCTAGAGATATTCATCAAGAGCTTTTACTTTTTTCAGCTTGATTGAGAAGATCACTAAAACATGATATTCCACTGAATATGCCTAACAAAAAGGCAAAAGAAAGCAATAATTTAAAAAATTTCAATACCATCTAAATAGATTATTTCAGTGTATGCTGAAAAACGATCTGTCGAGCTCGCACAACCTTTTTATGTGAGGTTAACTCCTTATGAGAACTAATAGATTTATGTATGCTTCTTGCTTCTTTGTTTTGTCTATTTTGTCTTTTGAGGATTTTTTACACGGAAAAGAACTTTCATCTCTGAGTAAAGAAGAGAGACATTTCAAATCGGAAATAACGATTGAATCTTCTTCAGAAAAGGGGAATCGTCTGTTAGAACTTCTTCTTGATAAAGTAGAAAAGGAAGAAGCTGATCCCTCATTAAAAATATTCCGTGAACTTGTTGACATCCTTCCTAATTGTACGATTCGCAATAGTAGTGCTTTCATTGACCTAATGAAAAAATTCTTAACACTACTTTGGGAAAACGAAAAGCGAGATGCCTTAGTTCCATGTCTGAATCGATTGAAAAATATAGTAGATTCATCTCAAATAAAGCTAAGTCTCATGGCACATGAGGCGAATTTGGTCGCCTCTGTAAGCATGATACAAGCCTTCTCTAAGCTTCGAGATCTACAAGAAATCGTTCCCTTATCAGAGTGGAACGAAAA
>NZ_PPEU01000006.1:0-23474 GCF_003056015.1 Candidatus Similichlamydia epinepheli
TGTTTCATAATTTGCATAAAATATATCTGCTTCAAGTTATGCAAACACTTAACATAACAAAGAATTTCTTCAATGGAAGTGTGTTGAGAAGGCACTCTAAAATCTTTCCGCCAATAATTAGTCCCAATAAATGCTATTTTTGCCTCTGATAGCAATTCCGTAATTGATTCATTCCATTTAGCTACATCAGTCACGAATGCAACTTGTCCAAACCTATAGCTAGTTACTTCTTGATTTCCATGCTTGTGAAATGAACAATGAATTGGCGGGAAGCTATCAAAATCAAAAATTACTTTTTCTGTAGATAAAATCTCACGTAAAGAAAACGATAAAATACCTTTCTCAATGCATTCCCAAGAAGAAAAGTAATGAGACCTCATCCCCTCAAGAGTAAAATTGGACATAAGACAAGGGATTTTATATTCATCCTTACAAAAGGCTCTCAAATCAATTAACCCACCTACGTGATCAAAATGATAATGAGTCAGGCAAAGTCCATCTATTTTATGCAAATTATGAAACAATAACGCGTTTCTTAAGTCTGGAGACGCGTCTATTAGTAAGTTTTTTCCTTCATGTTTCACTAAAAGTCCAGTGCGTCTTCTGCGATTTTTAGGGTCAGAAGAATTACAAACACGACAAGAGCAACCAAGAACAGGAACACCCAAAGATGCGCCACATCCAAGAACAGTAATCGAAGTCATTTCGGAGCCCAAGTGTGGAATTTTTTTCTAATCATTCTTAAAACACCAGGATGATGGTAGTATACCCAATCAGTATCGTTACGATCACTACCAAATGAGCGTTTTGGGATAGAAATTCGAAAAAGAGAACCATCCGGCCCAAATTCAATCTCTTGATACACAAAAACACTGAAGCTCTGTGTATCGGAATCGATCGAAGAAACAATGATACGAACAGATACAACTGTATCATCCCAAACAATTGCATCTGATAACCCTTTGGAAAGGGGCTTGTCGGATTGAATCAAAGAAAAAATGTCTTCGTAATCCTCAGGAAGCAACCTACTAGTAAAAATCTTACCTCTCTCATGAAAGAAGACAACCTCAATCTTATTGAGAATACATTGTATCTGTCGTCCATCTCCTGGTAAACGATAGGCGACACGCACCTGAGAAAGGTTTTTGGGAGCTGTTAAAACTCCTTTGACAGCAAGAGACGACTGCCTTCCATAAAAATAAAAAAGTCCAAAGCAAAGGATTGAAACTAAAATCCCACTACCTATCACGATGAAAGAAGCGACGGTTTTGTGCCTATCAACCGAAATTACATCATCTCCCTCATCCGACATTCCAACTTCTCCTTTCAGGAATACATTGTGACCTGAAGACTTTCTAAACTCGGATAGGTTTTAATTGACCATGACTAAAAAGAAAACCCACTACTTTTTATCGCTTTAATTTTTAAGCAAGTTAACTGGACAATTCCTGATTATCTTCCTCTTCCAACAAAATCTCCTGAGGAGGAACTACATCGACCTGTCCTGTATCAAGTATGGAAGGAGGCTCAAGCTTAGCGGTCCAAACTGACAAAAATACACAGGTCGTTAAAAAAAAGAGTATCGACCACGAAGTAACTTTTCTCAACACCTGCGCAGCAGAGGTGCCAAGAAAAAGGTGAGCGTTACCACCAACAGACACCCCGCCCAAGCCACCGTCACCACCTCTGCTTTCTTGAAGAAGAATCACACAGCATAAAAAGACTACAAAGCCTAAGTACGCAGAAAGACAAAAAGGATAGCTCCAATCTAAAAACATGAGACGAAAACTCCTCAGAGATTAAGACCATTAGCGATTAGTAGAACATTACGCCATACATAATCTTAAATGTCATCGTCGCTCAAATCACCACGAATAGCGTTCAACAACCAACCCTTCGGTGGGCTCCAGAAAAAACCGTTACCTGTCATTACTTTTAAAGCCAACATCGCCTTCTTCAATTTAGGAGCAGTCGTTAAATCTTCCTCAAATCCACGCCAAAAGAGGACGCATCCAGACGCTGAAACAATGATTTCCCGTGGAGGCAACACCCAACCAGTAACCTCTTTAGTGCTAGCAGACAAAATAGAATCCCGAATAGTCTCCAAGATATACGGATCTGCGGACATAAGAGTAATATCACCAACTTCTAAGTCAAGGAATTTTGGAGCAAACAGATAGCGTTTCTCTGCACGATTGAAAGACTTTCGACCAAGTAAAATATCCTTCTGTTGCGCGGCAAGAGATAGTACGTAAGCAACAGCAGATGCACTTGTACGAGTTAAGCCAAATTCATCCGAGCGAGATGCCTCAAGCAAATAACCACGTGCCATCTTTATATCTGAACTTAGATCACGAGCAAGGATGCCTCTTTCTAAAATAACTCTAGCTCGCAACTCCTTAGGAGTCTGAACTGACGATCCTAAATCCAACAAAAACACCAATTGGTTGAATAGCTGCGCAGAAGTAAACTCACGAGAAAACAACGATTTCCATTGAGCAACCCAACTGATATCGCTAGATCTCTCTATAATTGGACCGTGTTTTGCAACTAACTTCTGTTCCTGATTACTGGGAGCGAGAAGAGGGCTATTCCTACTTGTATAATCTCTTATTGTGAAGAGCAATTCCTCTTCCGACATTGACTTTCCAAGGGAAGCCAGTTTATCAAGAAAATCTCTCCCAATATCAAAAAAATATACTGAAGATACAGAACGAACTCCGATAGATAACAAGTCCTTTGCCTGTGAATGAGGAAGTGAAAAAAAATCACTCAAAAAGGCAGTAACAGACGGTTCTGAGCTGTCAAACGGAGAACAAAAAGGAACAATCACCCAAACGGAACCAGCAAGATAAGAAGCAGGATCTCTCGGATGCCATTTGTTCATAAGATCAACCAACTCCTCAACAGGCAAACCAAGAGCCAAACGGCACCTAATCAACCCTCTCAAAGCACCCACATGGCATACGTCGATTTTTTTACCTAAACGACGACCCTCAGCAACTACAGATTCGTAAAGAGAAGCAGCATTTTCATGAGCTCCTTTTTTCTCTAAACAAGCAGCCAAGTCATTAGCAATAAGATGGACAATCTTTGTTCTTGTGTTAAATGCCTGGCTATTTTTCCCTTCTTGAAGTGCTACCCTCAAAAGTGGCTCCCCTTGCTGGTATAAGCCACGAGAAACTTTCTGATTCCCCGTTATCCATGCGTCTGCTCCCTTAGGAGAAAGGCAAAGACAATTCAGTGGGACATATAGGCAAAGAGCTACAAAGGAACTCAAACTGGTCAAATGAAACGATTTTAAAAAGGAAAACAAGGAAAACATTGAAACTTCGGTTGTGTTTCAGGGTAAGTTAAGAAATTACCAATTTCTGGTGACAAATGAAAACACCCGACTTGGGGGTGACACCATTATAGCAAATAGAACAAGTAGATGTGAAGCTATCACAACCAAAAATAGTCAAAAAACATGTCAACTATATCAAGTTATACTAAGGAATGCGAGGAGCTAACCATTTTTCACAATCAAGCGCCGCCATACAACCAGATCCTGCAGCAGTAATAGCCTGCCTGTATTTATGATCAGTGACATCTCCAGCAGCAAAAATTCCATTAATACTAGTTTGAGTTGTTCCAGGAGAAGTAACAATGTATCCCATATCATCTTTCTTCAACAGATCACCAAGAAATCCTGTATTCGGGCTATGTCCAATTGCAAAGAAAAGACCACGCACATTCAGTGGAGAAACAGCTCCAGTTTGAACATTTTTCAGCTCTATTTCCTCTAAAGTTTCAGACCCATTTGCTCGCTCTAGTACAGAGTTCCAAATAACTTCAATCTTTGGATGATCGATAACCCTTTTCGCCATAACTGGCGACGCTCGAAATTTGTCTCTTCTATGAATAACGTAAACTTTTTCTGCAAATCGAGTTAAAAATATGGACTCTACCATAGAAGAATCTCCACCGCCAATTACTGCAATTTTTTGATTGCGAAACGCCGGTAAAGATCCATCACATACTGCACAAGCAGAAATTCCCTTCTGCCAAAAACTGTCCACACCGGGAACTTCTAACTTTTTAGCAGTGGCTCCAGTTGCTACAATAACCCCACGAGCTAAAAATCCCCCCTTATCAGTATTTACGCGAAACCTGTCCCCTTCTTCTTGAACCGATATAACGTCCTGTTCAACAACTCTTGCTCCGAATTTCTCACATTGAGCTCGAAATTTCTGCATCAACTCAGCACCAGAAATTCCATCTGGAAACCCGGGAAAGTTCTCCACATCAGTTGTCGTCATTAACTGACCTCCTACCGGGCCAGAAAGAAATCCTCCTAAAACAAGTGGATTAAGCGTGGCTCTCGCAAGGTAAAGGGCCGCAGTATATGCTGCCGGGCCTGAACCGATTATAATTACTGTGACTTCTTCCAACTTCATTTCTTAACTCGTAACTATATTTAGTATTTTATCTTGTACAAAGATGTAGTTCTTCACTTCTACTCCCTGTAAGCAACGCTGAATTGCTTTTTCATTTTGAGCTAATGAAAGAACCTTTTCCTTGTCACTGCCCTTTGGACAAGAAATAACTGCTTTAGTTTTTCCGTTCACACAGAGAGCAACCGAGACAATATCTCCAAGAAATCCGCTCCATTCATGATCAAACTTTGGGAAACTCTCGGAAGAGAGCAAAGAAGAGCCACCTATCAATTGCCAAAGCTCCTCCGCCAAATGAGGTGCTAATGGACAAAGAAGCTTCAAAAAAACCTTAAAACACTTCAGGGGGAAACAGTCAGCCTTCTTTGCAGCGTTAACAATTTCCATCAACTTAGCAATAATCGTATTGAATGACCACATTTCGTATTCATCAAGGATTTCACGGAAATTTTTTACGAACACATTTAGGAAGTCTACCATTTCATCAAGATCACAATCTATTACCTTCCCCTCGCTCCAAAAGGAATAAACCTTATTAAGAAAACGCTTGCAACCACATAATCCGTCATCTGACCAAATTTTTTCCTTTTCCAATGGGGAAATAAAAATTACGTAAAGCCTCACAGAATCTGCGCCAAAATCTTTTATCAAATCATCTGGAGAAACTCCATTTAGCTTCGATTTGCCCATCTTTTCAATTTGAGAGATAACCTTTTCACCTGTTGCATTCAAAAAATACTCTTCTCCTCGATTCTCAACTTCATCAGGAGATACGTACACTCCTCCATCCTTTCTAAAAGATCGATTCAAAACCATTCCTGGATTTTTTAACTTCAAAAATGGCTCTGGTTGCTTAACAAGGCCACAATCAAAAAGCACCTTATGCCAAAATCTTGCGTAAAGCAGATGTAGAACAGCATGTTCAGATCCGCCAATGTAAACGTCAACAGGCATCCATTCGTCTTGGGCCTTCTCAGAACAAAACTGCTCTTCGTTTCTTGGATCACAAAAACGAAGAAAATACCAGCAAGATCCAGCCCACTGTGGCATTATGTTTGTCTCCCTTTTAGCAGACATTCCAGATTTAGGATCTTCCAAAAAAACCCAGTTTGGAACCGAATCCAAAGGACTCAAGCTATTTTCAGGAGGTCTGTATGAATCAACCCGCGGAGATGTTAACGGTAATTCGTCTAGATCCAATGCTCTAATTGTTCCATCTTCAAGGTGGAGAATAGGTATTGGCTCCCCCCAATATCTTTGCCTAGAAAATAACCAATCTCTCAACCGGTAAGTGATTTTCTTGCGCCCTTTTCCTGTGCTTTCAAGCCATTCTATAGCTGCATCTCTGGCCTGGATGCAAGGAAGGCCAACAAGAGAGAGATGCTCCGAGTTACTATTGAAACATGTTCCGTCACCAGTATGAGGTAGAGCAGAACATTCTTCTGATGAAATCACCACTTTTATCTCTAACCCATGATCACTTGCAAAAGCAAAATCGTTTTCATCATGAGCAGGAACCCCCATAACCGCACCTGAACCAACATGAGGCAATACATAATCTGCAACCCATAATGGGACACGCTCCCCATTCACTGGGTTCCTAGCATACGACCCTAGAAATAAACCACCGTTAAGAGAAAAATTTTCCCTACCTGGAGACAGTCTTTTCTCTATAAAAGCACGTAAAAGTGGGGCAATAGACTTGTTGACGAGTTGACCAATGAAAGGATGTGTGACAGCAAGGGCAATGTAAGAAACACCAAAGAGAGTTTCCGGTCGAGTAGTAAATACGGACAGCTCTATATTGCTGCTATCAACAGAGAAATAGACTTCAGCCCCTTCTTTTCTGCCAATCCAAGACAGCTGTTGTTGTTTGATTTCCTCAGGCCAATCAATAAGATCAAGATCTTGAATTAACCTGTCTGCATATTTTGTTATGCGTAGCATCCATTGACGCAACGGTTTAAGAATTACCGGAAATCTCCCTTCTTTACTAAACCCGTTATCAACTTCTTCGTTCGCTAAAGCGATCTGCAAATCTGGGCAATAATTCACATGCACTTCTGCTTCGTATGCAAGTCCTTTTTTATAAAAAAGACTAAACATCCATTGTGTCCATTTATAAAAATTGGGATGAGAAGTTGCAAGTTCCCTTCCCCAATCGTAGGCATATCCCATTGATTGAAGCTGTTTACGAAACGAGCGAACATTGATTTTGGTCGTTTCCCGAGGGTGTGCACCAGTTCGAATAGCATATTGTTCAGCAGGCAACCCAAAACTGTCCCAGCCCATTGGATGCAACACATCAAATCCCATCATTTTCAAATACCGAACGTATACATCTGAATAGGTGTATCCACATAGGTGTCCCATATGCAATCCACTGCCCGATGGATATGGGAACATGTCAAGTATATATTTTTTTTTATGACCCGGGATACGAACAGCACAAAAGACGGTTTTATCTGACCATTCTTTCTGCCATTTCTTCTCTATGAATCTGTGATCGTAGCCCACGATATATTGCCCCCATGTACATTCGCCAGTTCAATCTCGATCCGGTAAGTCTACTCGACAAGGGCTCGATCTACAAATCAAAAGCCTTGCATACGTTCTCATCTCTTCCCGAAGAAGGATTCCTGTGGTAGGATCAGCCTTGTCTCTCACGGAGTTTAAACATGAAACAGGTAAACCAGGGCGTAAAGGGAAGAAGAGCAAAACAAAATCTTTCTGATCAAATTACACCAGAAGACAGGACATCTTTTGAAAAAGAAAGAATTAAGATGCTTGTTGCATCTACTCTAGTTTCCAAAGGCCCTTTACCCCCAATAGAAATCGTACGATCCTTTAAATTTGGACCAGAAAGTTACGAAATCCTAAAAGAAGTCCTTCATTCTATGGTTGTGGACCGTACAATCGGAATTTCTGCTGATGATTGTTTTTTTTTTCAAGGACCAATCGAATGTGAAGGTAGAGCTTCTTTACACGTTCGTGGTTTCGGATTTGTATCAATAGAAGGTTGGGCACAGGACGTTTTTGTCCCAAAGTGTTCCACTGAGGGGGCTTGTAACAGAGACCTCGTGCGAATTGTAGTAGTTGCCAAGAAAGATCGTCCAGCCGAAGGAAAAATCCTATCCATTCTTGAAAGAGGGCAATCTGAAGTGGTCGGTACTATCACCTCCATAACTCGGCAAAAGGGAACTGCATACTCTGCAATGCTTCAAGGACAGTTCGTTCAGGTTAAACTTCCTAGATCAAATAAAGTAGTAGTCGGTGACAGAATTCTTATACAGATGAAAAAGTGGAGCATTCAGCACATAGAAGGGGAAGGAGTTTTTGTTCGCAAGTTAGGACACATTGATGATGCTTCAAAAGATATAGAAGTTGCGCTTACAGAAAGGTCTATAAGATCCGATTTCCCTAAAGACGCTCTAGAAGAAGCAGAACTACTCGCCCAAAAAGGAGTTGCTATAAACGGAAGAGAAGATTTCACAAAATGGGAAACAATAACTATAGACCCATCAACGGCGAAAGATTTTGACGATGCACTATCTATAAGAAAAAACAGAGCTGGTGGATATCGCTTAGGAGTGCATATTGCAGATGTAGCTCATTATGTTCCTCAAGGCGGAGCTCTTGACAGAGAGGCAAGGTTAAGGGGGAACTCTACCTATCTGCCAAATCATTGTGTTCCAATGTTACCGCCCTGTCTGGCAGATGATCTTTGTAGCTTGAGATCTGATGTTAAGCGTTTGACTGTTTCAGTCATTATGAATTTTGATTCGGAAGGAACTCTTTTAAATCAAAAAATTGTTCGTTCAATAATTCAAAGCAAGGCACAGCTTAGTTATGAGCAAGCAAGAGAGATCCTAGACAAAAGCAAGGAAACAAATCCTTACTTCAATCAGTTAAAAATGATGGTCGATTTATGCATGCTCCTCAAAAAAAAGCGCCGAATTCGTGGCGCTGTCGATATGAATTTGGACGAGGTGAAGGTCATATGCAACGAAAAAGGAGAGGTCGTTTCACTTCAACAAATACCGTATGACATCACTCACCAAATGGTGGAGGAGTTCATGGTAAAAACAAATGAAGTAGTAGCTCTTCACCTTTCGAAATCTGACATTTCTACAATATACAGAGCACACGAACCTCCCTCAGAAGAAGCATTTAAAGAATTTCTTGCGCAAGCTGAATCATGTCATTTCTCTATTCCACGTACAGAAGACGGAAAAGAAATAGACGTCCCTGCCCTTCTGTCAGATGCCAATCAAACACCTTTTGGACGGTTACTTACTCTTGATTACATTCGCAGTATGAAAATGGCGTTTTATCAAGTTGAAAATATCGGACATTTTGGCTTGAGGTTAACTCATTATTGCCATTTCACGAGCCCAATTCGACGATATTCTGACTTGGTTGTCATTCGCTCTTTATTTGGAGAAATCGAACCTATTCCAGCACTTCAAGAAATTTCTAAATTCATATCAGGGACTGAAAGAAACAGTGCTAAGGCAGAGCAAGGCGTTCTTCATTTAAAGAAACTTCGCATGTTATCTCGCTTGTTTTCAGAAGGGAAAACAACATTTTTTGCAAGAATATGCAAAGTTAGATCATCTGGACTTGTTCTTGAGTTGCTTGACCTCTTTTTAGAAATTTTTTTACACATTTCTCTAGCATCGAGAGATTTTTTAGTATTTGACGAGGAAAATTTTTCTTTGTCTTCAAGAAACGGCACAATATACAGATCTGGAGACACGATGGAGGTAGAGCTTGTTTCAATTGATTTATTGACTCAGAAAGCTAGATGGAAAGGTCTTGCACACTACAGTCTTGACCTAGGACGAAAACATCCCTTACCTGAACATCCACACAGGAAAAAAAATCCACGTAGGCGTTTCGATGGCTCAAATTAAAAAAAGGCAAACAGGAAACTCATTTCGAAACTATTTTCTTTCAGGCATAGCAATAATTTTGCCGCTTGTTACTACAGTTGTTGTTGCCAAATTTGCTTTAAGAGTTCTTACAACGCCGTTTGTGTCGGCAATTTCATTTCTTTTGGGGACTGACATTGTTTATGAAAATCACCTGCTTTTTTATCTGGTAGAAGTTGCCGTACTAATTCTTATGATTATTATGACTGTTCTAGTTGGGGCAGTCACTAGGTGGTACATTGTCAAAAAAATGGTTGAGATAGGAGAGACAATCCTTCACAAAATTCCATTCGTTCGCATTGTTTATAAGGCCTCTAGAGAGGTAATGCAATCGTTCGTCGCCTCCTCAAAAGCGCCTTTTAAAGAAGTTGTCCTTGTTCCGTTTCCTCAATCTGGAAGTTATGCTATTGCTTTTCTTATAAAGGAAGAGGGCAAATGGGATAAAGAAAATCCAGGCACTATTTTCGCATCTGTTTTCGTGCCTACTACCCCTAACCCAACCACTGGGTTTATCTTATTAATTAAACGTGATCTTATTGTCCCCACAGATTTTTCCATGGAAGAGGGACTTAAATTTATAATCAGTTGTGGAGTAGTGAACCTCGGAGATTCCCTTTGGCCGAAGGATCAGGAATCGCCAAAATAGACTCCTCAAGGTATCTGCATATCTCCTTTTGCGTTGCAGGAAGTGAAAAAAGAAAAAGATGATCGAATGAAATAGGATTCAAAACAAGGCAAGAGGGAAGAGGGAGTTCTCCCATCCCAAGGTTAGAAAGCACCTCTTTTAAAAACAAGAATTGCAATGACCCACTATTTCGCCTGATCTCCACGCAGCAAAAAACGAGAAGGTTTTTCCAAGATTGAAGAATAGAACAATTTCCGAAAAAAAGTTCTCTCATTTGATCACAACAAGAGCAACTTCCTCTTTCGTGTGCAAAAAAGACAAAAAGACGTTTATGCTCATCTAAAGCTCTCCTGGAAGCAGTTGCGTAATCTGTCTCATATTCTACTGAATGAGGAGACTCAAAAAAATATGGAGCCCCTTCTAAAACAGTCCCAAGCTGCAAGAACACAAGAAGGAGTAAGCTAGCTAGCTTTTCAAAGCCATTGCTACAACACTTTATAAGCACCTTTTTTCTCCCAAAAACAAAAACTTGTTTAAAAAGAGCAGGAGCAAAGTTATGGCTCCCACCTAAATGTATAAAAACATCTATATAAGCTTTCATTCGTGGTCAATAGACGGGCCTTTTAGCCTAGCTAAATAATCTCTACCTTTCTGCGTCAAACGTCGTCCGCGAGATGAACGAACTAAAAAACCTTCCTTCAGAAGGTGAGACTCATAAAGTTGCTCTATAGTTTCTACATTTTCTCCGAGATGAGAGGCCAAAACCCGGATGCCAACGGGTCCTCCGTCATACAATGTTTCTATAAGAGAAAGTATTTTTCTCTCAGTCGGACTCAATCCGAAATCATCCACTCCCAACAAATCAAATGCATCCAAGGCAGATTTTCGCGAAATAGTGGCCCCTCGAGATGAAAGAAGGAAACTACGACTCCACTTTAAAAAATGTAGTGCTAACCTGGGAGTTCCCCTAGATCTAATAGCAATTAAACCAGCTGCTTCGTTATCAATATCGACTTTCCATTTTTTTGATGCCAAAAGCAATATTTTTTTTAATTCTTCAACTGAATAGCTCTCAAACGATAGAGCTGCTTCGAAACGAGTAAAAAATGCATTAGATAACCTTCCTGGATATGTTGTTGCACCTATTAGTGTAAAAGGTCGCAAAGGAATAGCTAAAGAACGAGTAATACGATGACGTTCTATTAGTAATTCCAAGGAAAAATAATCCATCGCATTGTACAAAGACTCACTACAAGCACGGTTAAGAGAATGTATTTCATCTAGAAAAAGTATCTCACCTCCACTCAATCTAGATAGCACAGAAACAAGGCTAGAAGGAGTCTGTATAAAAGGACATGATATTGCCTCAATGGATGTGTTCATCTCACAAGCAAGTATCTTGGCAATCGTCGTTTTCCCTAGTCCTGGTGGCCCTAAAAAAAGAATATGAGGGAGCGGCTTCCCCTCCTTCAAACAAGCAGAACAAAGCACACGAAGTTGATTAACAACACGTTCCTGACCAACAATTTCTCGTAAAGTCATCGGAGCAAAAGATAGAGAAGGATCAGAAGTAATTAGTTGATCATTTGCCTTTTTTCTTGAAAATCTTTTTCCTTTGTCATCTGGGTCTTGTTCGTTACGACAAGAAAATATGCGTGTGCGTCTCACATTTGTTTCCTTCATCACTGCTCTTGATTTATTGTACGAGCCGCCTTAAAATCACACCCGTAAATTCTTCTGCTCTTTCATTGATCAAGGACTCTATTGCGTGACAGATTGTGACTACGGACAGAAAAGTGAACAAATCGAGCGGTCGTCTTCTTACGATTGGAAGCGACTAGAAAAAGAAAAGTCCTCACTGGCACTTGCCGCTATTCAACAACGAGCAAAGCTTCTTCAAAGCGCTTATCGTTCTCTTGACGATCAGAAGACGCTTTCGGATGCCCTTTCAAAACTGCTTATGTGCGCTTCTAATATGGAAGGAGATCCTGTAAAAGAAAAAGAAAGAACATCTCTGCTGAATGAGATGCAAATAGTATTAAACCTTTTCGAGAGGAACAATTCGTCTCGATTCGATGGGGCTTTTCGGGTTTTTGCTTATCGTTTTCTGAAAACCGGACAAAGAAACAATCTTGAGAAACTCATCGAGATGTTACTTGAAACATACGAAGAGGATTTTCAAAAAAAGTCTTCCGAGGCCCTTGCAAAATTGGAAGCTTCATCTTTCTACCCATCGGATATGACTTCAACACATGATATTGATCAACCAATCAAGCCCTCTTTAGCTCCTTCACTTTATAATCTTGACCCAAAAATTTTTCCAACAGAATCATTGAATACAAGACAAAAAACACTCCATACGTCTCCTTATGTAGCATCTTCATCGCAAACTTCATCTTCAATAGCTGGGGAATCAGATTGTATTTGTGATGAAAGGTTAATTGCAATTCTCAGTCACAATCTCGATCGCTCTGATCAAACCATTCACTCCATGTTAGATAGTCTTGAAGATCAAAACACAGCCAGAACCTCTCTACGATTATTACTTCAAAAAATACCTACATTGCCGGACAGAGTAACGTCAATAGATGATTACCCAGAAATTAGACGTGCAATACAAGCAGTTTCGGAAAAATTGTCAGATTACGACTTTTCTTGGAACAACGAAGAAGAGAAAAGAACTGTAATGAATGGTGTATTACATACTTTAACTGAAAACAGTTACGAAACTAAATTAATATATTCAAGAATGTCTCAGGAAGTATCTAGACGTGCAGAACTCGTTAAGGTTTTTGGACATATTGTTAATTCTATCTTCGACTGTGAAATGAAATTTCTGAAAAATATGAGATGGTAATATTTGACTAATCCAACAAGCAGACATTTACAAAGAGATATAGAACGATCAGTCCAACAATCTGATTCTTTGCAAGATTTTCTTGCCTCTCAAGCAGAAATATCTGATGCAGATAGAAAAAAGGATCACAACAGTGATCGCGAATCGATAAGAGAGGAAATCAAATATCACGAAAAGGCTTCTATAACTCATTCTGCCCTCAAGGTCTCGTCTTTTGTATCAAATCTACTTCCGTGGATGGCTTTTGGAGCGACACGCATTCCTCGCATGGGAATGTTTGGCCTATCTTGTGCTGCCTGTAGTGTGTTCCTTGACTTATGCTTAAAGAGAAAAATATCTACTAAGTTAGGTCGATGGCCTTTTTATTCGGCAAAATTTATCGACATTGTTTCTTCTGCTTTTTGTTTAAAATCATTTTTAAATGGGCCTGTTGGATGGCCAGCTAAAATCTTTACAGGCATATTATCGGTTGGACAATCTGCCATCTCTTTGTACGGAGACCGTTGTCAGAAAAAAATTATCAAATTGGAGCTGAATAGAGAAGTTTTCAAAGTTCGTCAAGATCAAAAATCGACAAATATAAAGTTGCTTTCCAAAACTTTTTCTTCCTCCATGAATTCAGATGGAGCAGCTCTTGGACTGGTAAGGCAACTTTCGATTTTTCAGGATCAAGCATTAGAAAATGTTTTGAAAAGACAGTGACACTTGCTTCCATCTCCTCTATAATTCGCGTTTTTATGTTCATCTAGGAGCTATGTAGGGCATGTTACGTACGTGTGGTTTATTTTACCGGTTGACTAGACAAGCCTCTCCCCTTTTAGGCGATAAAAAAGATCCTCCTTCAAGAGTCGCAAGCTATGCTGCTCGTGCATTTTTTGAAGATACTCCTGATGAAGAGGAAATCAGACAAAAAAAAGACTCAAGAAAGCGTGAAGAGGCTGAAGGAGTTCTGGCTTCCGCTCGTTATGCGAGAAGCCTTGGATTAACGTCAGATACAATTTATTCCTCTACTAACATACAAACGGATGAAGCAAGACTAAGGCGTGTGATTGGAGATCCCATTCACAGAATGTGCGCGGTTCTTATCAGTTCTTCAATTTCTTGTTTACAATCACACAGACTTTTGGGGCGAGCAACAAAACTTAGTTGGAAAAGAGTTCTGGATGATCTTAGCTCTCACAATTCAAGTATTCGCAGTAAATCTAGCAGCCTATTTTCTTTGTCCACGGTCGGTTGTGCTCTCGTTGGTGGTTCTCACCTTTTGCACTTAAATAAAGCCAAGTTACCAGGTGTAATGCAAATGGTGGGTGAATCATTTAAAACAGGTAAAGGTACGCTAGAGGTTGGGCTTGTAGACACATCTAGAACAAAATACAGTACGCTCAAAGAGCTTCATTTTGGAGCAGTTAATCAATGTAACAAAGTTTGTGAGACTCTTCAGTCAAATGTAGACTCTGCCTCACAAACAATTCAGAGCATCGAAGATAAAAGAAATCAGGAATGTTCATCTATACTTTCCGGAAGAGTAGGATGACCTGGAAAGGTACATCGTTGTCCCTTTTATTATTTCGCCTATCCAAAGAAGGTCGCATAATGTCTAATTTGATTTTTCTTTTTGACAAACCAGAAATGCAATTGAGGCCAAATGAAACTTTACGCCTTTGTATATTACACCGTTTGACTCAATGTAGTTATCGTCATGAGATCATTCTTGATTCTTGTAAACGCCTATCTCGGTATCTTTGAAAATAAACCCCGGTTTTACCCCATCCAAAATCTTGTTCCATTTCTTTTTCGAGCAAAAAATTTGGAGCAAAATCGGAAAGTGGACACCCCACCGTAATAATCAGTGGTCTGTGATGAACGTGGGACAACCAGACAGCCAGATCAGCCATCAATTCATCATCTGCAAGGGAGGCATAGAAGTAGATCACTGTTGCTTGCTCTAGAGGAGCTGAGCATAGATCTCCAATAGAAAAACTAGCATCCTTGACTCGAAGTATAGTAGCTAAAAATTTTGCCTTTTGAATAAAAACAGGAACACTATCGACCCCTATCACTTTACAACCTAATTTAGATAAAGACCAAAATAGAAGCCGTCCTCGTCCGCATCCCAAATCCAGAAGCACATCTTTTTTGCCTAGATGAGCTTCCCAAGCAATTTTTCTCCAGGTTCGTAAAGGGGTCTCTCCATACGGAACATTTGGAAGATTACCCTGATTCTCTTGTTCCCAGAAGGTACGACAAAGTTTGTAAGGATTAGAAAACAAATAAAGAAGAAATATAAACAGATCCTTTTGAGCAAAAGAAGGACAACAGCAATATTCTTTAAACGTCCAAAAGAACGAGATCATCTGAAATGCTTGAAATCTAAGGACAGTTCTTAAGTTTTCTAACACTCAGACCCCAAAAAGTAATCTAACCATGTACTGAGCGAGCAAAAAATACATCGCAGTTGAAGTAACATCATTTATCGCGGTTACGATTGGGCCAGATGCGACGGCCGGGTCAACTCCTATCTTTTCAAAGAAAAGAGGAAACAACACACCAAGAGTAGTAGCGAAAAGACAAGCCCCACTTAATCCTATTCCAACAACTAAGCCAAGTTCCCAAGGATGAATAGCCACGCCTCCATACAAGCAAAATAACTTTTGCAGCAATGTAATCATGACTCCAGCAAAACATCCGAACAGCAAACCAGCAGAAGCCCCGATTGCAATTTCACGAAATACAACCATCAACGTAGATCTTTCAGGAACCAATCCTGCAGCAATTCCACGAACCAAAACTGTACTACATTGCAATCCCACATTTCCAGACATCCCATTGATCATAGGAACAAAGTGCAGGAGTATTCTATCCTTAACTGGAAATCGAGAAAGATTCCCAGCATTCAATAGACCAGCGCAAAGAGTTATAACTAACCATGGTGCGCGAGTTAAAACACCCCTTAATAGAGGGGTTTCACCTTCTATTTCCTCACCAGTTCCTGAGATATGTGCGATTGTTTTATCGGCTTTTTCCTCAATCGAATCTAGAACATCCTCATAAGTAATAACACCTAAAAGGACACCTTCACTATCAACAACCGGGACATCGGTGTCTTTATATCTATCAAAAATCTCAATCACCTCTTCTATAGGAGAATCAGGAGTTACAACTTGCGAAATAGATCTCATAACTCTTTTCAAAGGCATACTCAGTGGATAAATCAATAGAGCCCTCGATGGAACAAAACCACAAAGCGTTCCAGACTTCTCTAATATGAAAACACGCAGTAAAAAATCAATTTCAGGGTGTTCTCGAATGAATACAGCAGCATCTCCTATCGTCCAATTAGCCTGAAAAGCAAAAAAGTCCCTTGACATAAGACGCCCTACCGTTCCTGGAACATATCCACGCTGAGCCGAAATTTTTGCCGATTTTTTAGGCTCCAAAAGAGCCATGATCCTATGTTCTCTACCATAAGACAAAGCCTCAATCACTAGAAGAGCCTCATCAACAGGCAGCGACATGATAATCTTAGATACATCTTCATCACATAACGTAGAAGCAATTACCTTCTTAGTAGACTTTCCAGCACTAGCAAAAAACTTCACTCTACGTTCAAATGTTTGAAGCGCTTCGTAAATATAGATTCTTTGTTCAGTCATACAACTTTGCGAAACATGTGCTAAATCTTCTGGTGAAGATTTAGCACATAGACAGAGTAATTCATTCCAAAAATGCTTTTGAGAAGACAAACTGAATATACGTAATAGTTTTTCATACAGGAGACTATCTCGAATCGCATAACGCTTCGGAGCGAAGTATTTTTGTTCTTGAGTGATTTCCGAATTCGTTTCTTTCAAGATCAATCCTCCTGAGTTTGATTTTTTACAACATGCAAAAGAACTATCTATTCCGAGTCCAAAACAAAAAATCATCATCTGACTCATCGGAAGAGTAAGGACCCTCATCCAAACTGCTCAGAATTTCAAGAAAGTGCGACTCATTACGCAAAGGTTCTAACCAATTGTCCTCTAAAACCTCATCAAGCGAAGGAACAACTCCAACCTCAACTGCTTTTGAAAAACATTTTAACGCTTTGTCAAGATCACCGCGAACTGCATAAATACCGGCCAAGTTGTACAGAACCATCTGATTTCCTAACCGCAATGATATTAAAAACTTTTCTTCCGCCTCCTGAAGGTGTCCGTCATAATACGACAGAATGTAATGTTGTGGAACAGAAGATTTGATAAATGCAAGAATACAAAGCCCCCATTCACCCCACACAACATCGTCTTCTGGGTCAATTTCAGAAAGAATTCGATAATGCTCGAATGCTTTAAAAAAACATTCCGGATCAGATGTTGCCTCTGCTAAATGAGAAAGCGCAAAAGCAAAAGCTAAACGAATGTGAAATGCGTTCGGCTCAATGTTTTGAGCAAGAGCCAAGGACTGAACTGCGCGATCATAGAAGCTTTCGTCACCAGAATAATCACCCTGTAGGTCTAATGCACATCCATGCTGATAAAGCAACTCTGCATCCAATCTCACCCCCATTGCTTGATATTGATCAATAACAAAAGAAAATTTTGATAGAGATTCATTTAAAAGATCTCTGCTCCCTATAACTTCGGATGCACGCATAAGGGCAACAGCCCAGTCTAGGTTAATCCAAAGATGTTCTTCACATAAATCAGAACATTCGCTGAACTCAATCAAACATTTCTTAAATAGGTTAACGCTGCCTGTTGTTTCTGCTAAAATAGAATAGGTTTGTGCAAGTCCTAAACTAATCCAACTACACTTCCCTACTTGAGATACTGCAGTTTTCAACCGTGCTAACGCACTCTGAAAAAAGCGAGAGTCGCAAAAGTATTTCCCTTGCTCTAGCAATACCAGTGCATGACGATAGTGATGAACAGGTTCGTCTAGTTCTTGATCAATAACTTCAAGTAATACGTTTTCTGCCTGACGAAGCAGTGTTAGATTGTCATCATAAGATCCCAAAAAAGTTTGGCAACAGCTAAGTAAGCTTCTCAATTTTGAATTAGCGGGGTCCATCGCTAGACCAATTTGTAATTTATCGCACGCAATCCGTAAAAATTGAACTTGTTGACGGATTCTACCAACAAAATAGTACAATTCTGCCCATTGTAAACTTACTTCTATTCGATTAGCTCCCCTAGCCAAAGCACCAGAAAACGCTTCCTCTGCCTTTGCAATAGAGTCATCAAATCCTTGATAAAGTAGAAGTCTCGTGTAGAAACGAGCAAGAAGCAACCAAGCCTCTGGACTTTCTGGAGATAAATTAATAGCACGAGCAATCAATGCCTCTGCTTTGTACAACAAGTCAGGAGATGCAACACGTTGAGAAAGGGCAAGAACGCAATCACCGTACGAGATCCAAAAGCCTACCTTGTTTGCATTTTTTTCCTGAGTTTCTGAAAAACACCTGATCGCCTTAGCATAGTCTCCTATTTCTCCTGAATTCTTGGCTGTAGCAAGCAGTAACTCTGCCCAAAGAAGGTGTGTTTCAGCGTCAATACGAGACGAAGATACAATTGGATTAGCCAAATCGTATGCCTCTTGCAAGAGACTTGTCGAATTTAGCCAAAATGATTGAGCAGCTAATACAACACGCAAAAATAGGTGCAATGAAGGAAGGTGCAAAGAGGAGGCTTCTAAGGCTTTTCTCAAACGATAAACAGCTTGACTTAATGCACATATATTCTTTGCATTCAAATAGCAGCTCCAAAAAGTTTGCCCCTGAAGATAGGCAACGTAGTGACTCATGGGAGCAACCCTAGATGCAAGCTCAAAACAATCTAACATCTTTATCGCAATTCCAGATGTAGACTCATTTGCAAAACCTCTTCCCTCGTAAACCAAAGCCTCTGCAAATAGCTCTCGATCTTGAGCAGACCAAGTCAACCATGACATTTCATGTTTAAATCTTTCTAGAAGTGAAAAATTTTGTTGTTCTAGGGCCAATCTTAGAATTGAAGCTTTTGAACTCTCATTCATTGTTAAAGAAGCCCTCCTAAATGATCACGTTACATACAAAACAGATTTGTGCTAGCCAGAAGAATAGAAGATATCAATAAAGGCAGGCCTTAACCATTTGCACAACACCTAATATCCAAGATACTTAAATGAGGCCCATGAGACGAACCTTTTTTGACCATTGTGTCAAAAGGTTTCTCAAGGTTAGAGCTTTAGCTTAAGAAATCCCTACCTCCCCAATTAAAGTAAGATTTTCTCACGAGGAACGTATGCCACTTATTTCTATGCGACAATTGCTTGATTGTGCGGCAGAATATAACTTCGCTGTCGCAGGATTCAATATTAACAATATGGAACAACTTCAAGCTATAATGGAAGCTGCGGAAGAGTCACAAAGTCCAGTAATTATTCAAGTGAGTCGAGGCGCGTTGAAATACGCAAAGGATAAAATAATACAGCGAATGGTACAAGCTGCAACAGAGATTTATCCAGATATCCCGATTGTTCTACATTTGGACCATGGAGATTCCCTGGAAACTTGCAAAAGAGCCATCGATCTAGGATTTACCAGTGTAATGATAGATGGATCAATTGATCCAAAAACAAAACTGCCAAATTCCTATGAAACAAACAGAAATTTGACCAGTGAAGTGACTGTATATGCACACCGACACGGTATTTCCGTAGAAGGAGAGTTGGCGTGCATCGGATCAATTTCTGACGCAAAAGCAGGTAAAACTCAATTCGAACCAGAAGATCTTCTCACTGATCCAAAAGAAGCCAAGCTTTTCGTAGAAGAGACAGGAATAGACTCTCTTGCTATTGCAATAGGAACAAGCCATGGTGTCTACAAATTTAAAAAACGTCCAACAAAATCAGTTCTTTTTATCGATCGCATACAAGAAATTCATAAACAAATACCTAATTGCCACCTTGTTATGCATGGTAGCAGCTCTGTTCCCGAACATTTGATTGAAGATATCAATAAATATGGAGGCGAAATACCTGAAACGTATGGGGTCCCTATAGAAGAAATTCAAAGAGGTATCAAGGCCGGAGTAAGAAAGGTTAATGTCGATACAGATCTTCGCTTAGCTATGACGGCTGCAGTAAGAAAATTATTGTATGAAAAAAAAGATACATTCGACCCAAGAAAATATATGGGTGCGGCTAAAGATGCGATGAAAGCTATTTGTCTGGAAAGAATGGAGGCCTTTGGACAAATTAACAAGATGCAATTTTTTAAGTAGTTGTTACATTTAATCGAGAAGGGAAAGTTTTCTTTAAAAAAGAAAAACCTGTAATACTTCTTCTTGTTTTTTCTTCGCCTTAAGAGATAAGGAATCAAATTTGAGCGTTCATGTTTTTCAATTAGACAATTCTAAGTGGAAGCTTCTCGAAACATTTCTTCTTGATAACGGGTTTGTACAAAAGAAAATTGCTCCACATGTAGTTTTTCTTCTGCAAAAATCTGGAGTTTCTTGTTGCCTTTACGAAAGTGGCAAATGTACCGTTCAAGGGAAGGAAGGACCTTTTCAAGAGTTTATCGAATTTGTACTAGAACCATTCCTAGAAGATTTCTCCTATTCTCTTGGTAAAATAGAAGATTCATCTGTGCGCATAGGGACGGATGAAAGTGGTAAGGGAGACCTTTTTGGCCCTCTTTGTGTTACTGCCGTTTTTATTGATACATCAACGGAACAAAAATTGAAAAAACTTGGAGTTAGGGATAGTAAAAAGTTGTCTGACCAAAGAGCAATATCACTAGCTCAAGAAATTCGAGAAATATGTCGATACAGGTCCTTAAGACTTGTTCCATCCACTTATAATAGGCTATACGATAAGTTTGGGAACCTTAATCTTCTTCTTGGGTGGGCTCATGCTAAAGTTGTTGCTGATTTAATAAAAGAGACAGGCACACCAGATAAGTTGGTTGTTGATCAATTTGCTAAAGATCAAAAATTATTAGAAAGAGCATTTGCAAAAGAAAACATAAATGTGCCACTAGAGCAGCGTTTCAGGGCAGAGAGCGATATCTCAGTAGCGGCAGCATCCGTAATTTCTCGTGCCATATTTTTGGATTGGATCAAGGATACTTCAGAAAAAATTGGACTGTTGTTGCACAAGGGATCGGGTGAAAAGTCTCAGGACAGCCTTGAAGCATTCATGAACAGGGAAGACACATCACTGATTTTCGATATAGCAAAAATGCACTTCAAACAAATCAAAGAAATATCAACAGAAAAAACCAATTTCTAACAAGAGCGTAGGAGGAATATGGATAATTCGAAGCAAATGAAATATATTTCATTGGAAGAGATGTACGATCTCGCGCGTCTTGCGGCAATCGATCTAGATATGGAAGAGTTGGAAGAAATTAGGTTTTCTATAGGTAGTTTTTTAGAAAATTCTTCTGAACTATTGAAAAATCAACCCCTGGAAAACTCCACTTGGCATGAAACTGTTTTTGGTAACATCCGACTTGAAGATCCTGTTGTAATGGATGGTCTTTTTGACAATGCTACACTAACAATTGCAGGATTGGTTTGCTCTCCACCTGTATTACAAAATGAGTAAAAAATATGCCGACTAAAGACTTATACAAACTTTCTGCCGAAGAATTAAATAAAGGATTTGTACGTGGGTTATTCAGTGCGGAGGAAATTGCAAGTCATTTCTTGGATAGAATTAATTCAATCGATCCATTTGTTAATGCCTTCATCGATGTTTTCAGTGATATTATTGAGAAAGGTAGAAAATTAGACGAAAGAAGGGCCCGTGGAGAAGCTTTTGGTAAACTTGCTGCTGTCCCAATCAGCATCAAGGACTTAATACATGTTCAAGGGAAGAAAACGACTTGTGCCTCCAACCTCATGAAAGAGTATGTTGCACCATTCAACGCGACAGTTGTTGAGCATATGGTAAAAGAAGATGCGCTTCTAATTGGAAAAGTTAATTTAGATGAGTTTGGAATGGGTGCACTAGGCGCCAATTCTGCTTTTTCAATTACCAAAAACCCCTGGGATACATCTCGTTTTGCAGGGGGATCATCAAGCGGATCGGCGGCAAGTGTTTCGGCAAGAATGTGCCCACTTTCACTTGGAAGTGATACAGGAGGATCTACTCGCTTCCCTGCATCCTTTTGCGGGATTTACGGATTCAAACCTTCTTATGGATCAATTTCTAGATATGGATTAGTCTCTTTTGCATCTTCACTAGAACAAATAGGGCTATTCTCACACAGTCCTGAAGATTTGAAATTGCTTTTTTCCTGTATTAATAGAGATTGTAAATTCGATGCTCAATGGAAGAAATCAGAAGTAAATACTGGGGTTAATCGTCCTTTTAAAGAGGTTTCGATTGGGTGGACTCCAGATCTATTTGATGAATCTTCACAAGAAGCTGCTCAATGTGTGAATAAAGCTGTACAACAACTACAAGCGGCTGGGGCTAAGCTTGTTCCACTTCGACCATATCCCCTCAGTACATGGATAAATGCACCTATCGCTTACCAAATCATTTGTTGTTCAGAGGCAAGTAGTAATTTATCTAGATTCGATGGAATTAGGTTTGGTAAGCAAATAACAAAGCCATCATTTGCGGATACAGTATCGGCAACACGTGCTAAAGGGTTTGGCAGGGAGGTTAAAACAAGAATTATCGCAGGAACATATTTCCTTTCTTCTATGCAGAAGAAGAATTATTATTCAGCTGCATTAGAGGAAGTTATGAGACTGAAGGAATTGTACCGAAACATATTCAACAAAGTGGATTTCTTGTTGATGCCTTCAGCCAGTTCAACAGCAATCCCAATTGGAACAAAGCTGTCGTCAAAGGAAAGACACTATCTCGATGTCTATACATGCCCTGTCAACCTGGCCGGATTAGCTAGTTTAAGCTTTCCTGTTCTTCTTTGGGAAAATGGTCTTCCTATAAATTGTCAATTGATTGCCCCAAAGGGCCATGATTTACATATTTTGAATCTAGCAAATCAATTGAAGGAACTATTTCCTGTCATGGAACCTAATATGGATTTGTCAAAATGAGCAATTGGAAAGCTGTAATTGGTCTAGAGATTCATGTCCAATTAAAAACAAAATTAAAGCTATTTAGTCCAGCACCTTCATCATTTATTGATGAGCCAAATAAATTCATCCACCCTTGTTGCACTGGATTACCTGGTGCTCTGCCTAAATTATCACAAGAACCTATTAATCTCGCGATTCGATTAGGTATAGCACTTAGATCCAAAATCGATTCTATTATTCGTTTTGATAGGAAGTCATACTTTTATCCCGACTCACCTAGAGGATTTCAAATAACACAATTCTTCCATCCAATTCTTGTGGGTGGAATGATTGAGATTCCAGTAAATGGGATAGAAAAGCCTATACTTATAAGAGACGTTCACCTAGAAGATGACACCGCAATGCTAAAACATCTTCCTGGAATGACAGGAATAGATTTCAATCGTGCAGGTGTTGCATTACTTGAACTTGTCACTGAACCAAATATCGAAACTCCTGAAGAAGCATCTCTTTTTGTTTCGGAACTCAAGCTTTTACTAGAGTACCTGGAAATATCTGACTGCGATATGGAAAAGGGCCAGCTGCGCATTGACGCGAATT
>NZ_PPEU01000007.1:0-23200 GCF_003056015.1 Candidatus Similichlamydia epinepheli
ATTACAATGCAAAAAGCTCGTGTTGTTCGGAGGTTGAGAATGGCTGACCCATACGATTTAAAAGACCGATAGTCAATTTCTCGTGCATGATCAGCAACAGAACCCCAAAACCTCCAGGAAAGACGATCAAGTGCCAGGTCAGACAATTGATGCGCCCAATGTGTAAGGTTGACAGCGGACAAAGAAGTGCGAGATGCCAATTGAGTTTTTAAATTTTGAAATTTATCGTCATGGAAGAATGGGGGCATGTCAAAATTCTTTAATAATTCTTGAATAAACTCTTCTGTTTGAACCTGCAAGAAAAGAGGAGTGTTGGTTGAAGATTGAAGATAGAAGGTTAGAAAAATGTGCCCTCCTACTTCTTCCAGTGATACTTGTGCTCTTTCTACATCTCGATTTAGTCCTTGGTAAGCTTGAAATGGTTGATTGAGTCCGTCTGACAAAAGAGATGCTAGCGTGTATCCATGAATTGATTCTAAACTTCCGAAGTCAATAGCTACCAAGACACTGGAAGCAGGAGCCCTAGGAACTTCAATTTTGTTTAGTCCAGTTTCAAGGCGAGAAGCCATTTTTGGCTTCGAAGGAAGGTTACCTCTAAAACAGTCTGCCATTTTTTCCCAAGTTGCAAGAGGACTGCGTTTGTTTTTTCCTATGAATATCCCTTCTGGATAAGAATTCTCACGAAACTCTTCGTAGAATTCTTGACACTCTTCTAAAGTTAATTCAAGAACACTTTTTACCTGTTCTTCTTTAGAGATAGATGGTTCACAGATCTGATCCCTAAGAATCTCAAGACTTGCTTGAAAAAGATCTTGCTCACTTTCAACAAATTTTTTCAAAACAGTTTGTTTCAATGCTTGAAAATTTATTTCTTCAAGAAGAAGAGGCTGCTGTATTTCTCGAAGGATATTTTTCATCATCAAATCAAGACAATCGATCCATCCACAAACGAATAAATCCAGAGAATAGGTGTTTTCTTCTAAGCTGACTTCAGCTTCAGCTGCTTTTGCTTCAAAAGAGAGCTCTTTAATTCGTTCCCTGAGAACCTCTGCCAAAAAGAGAAAAAGCGCCCTATCCTTAGGTAGAGAGCTAATCATACTTGGGTGAGTCAGACGTAAATGCCAAATTTCTCTTGGCTCACCGAAACATCTCTCTTGAATGAATGCAGCTTTTTGTCCACGAATATTTTGAAAAATTTCTGGATAGAAAGAAAAATTATCCGAACATTTTTGTAAGGTAGGACCTAAGACTTTTCTTGGTAGAAAATTATTTTTATCAGGAATATCTAGAAAGTTTCCTATTTGGGGGATAGGCAGCTTAGGTAAAGTGCATGTAAAGAAGGGAATAGTGCGAAAAGATTGTGATAAAAAAACATTTTCTAATGGTTTATCTGGAACGTCATCGTTAATTGAAAACCATTCCTGAGAAGAACAGTTCAAAATTACACTTTTAGGTCTTTTATGTAACATTTTAGTGATAGCAATAGGGTCAAATTGGAATGATTGCACTTTTTGTGAGAAATTAGGAAAAGTGTCAAAAGGTTCAGAAAGCATTTGGTTTAAAAGAGAAAAAATTCTCGTTTGGGGATTGGAATAAGGAGGGTATGCTACTAGCAGCTCTTGAGATATTTTCTCCTGTGATAAGAATGCTGTTACATCGCTTCTTTTACCGAATTCAAGTATAGAAAATAACAGTTCACTTAGAACTTGATTCCAATGTTGAACTCCCATCTGTGTTAGTTCCGCTTCAATCATCAGTATGGTTGGAAGGTAACTATTCGAAGTTTCGAAGTAAGCCCGTAGCTTCTCAATAAGTCCTGTTTCTTTCAGAAGGGCTTGTGGAAGAGCTTTTCTTTCATCTGAAAATAGTCGAGTCAGAAAGAATTCTTCTCTTTGAGATGCAGGCAAATTTCCTTCAAGTGGAATAGCAATAACGAGGGATCTTTCGTTGTTTTGAGAAGGAACCCATGTAAATGTATCACTATTTATGAACTCAGGTAGTGGTGGTCGTTCTGATAGATCACTTAGTAACAAATTTTCTAGGATTGGAAGAACTTCATCTCGAATCGTTTCTAACGATTTTGGGCTAATTATTACCATGTGCATAGGAGAAGAATGGTAATGTTCCCTGAACCAATTTTTGATTGCATCCGGAGAAATCGATGATAATTGCCCTGATTCCTCCCAAACAGATTGAAATAATGGATGCTCACTATTACAGTTTTCTGTTAGCGCCACCCATGTTCTAATAGAATTATCGTTTTCTAAATTATCACGAAATTCTTCAGAAATATTTGCACTTTCTTCTCTGAGATCCTCAATCAAAAAATACGGACTCTGAATCATTGCTTTGAATCTCTGCATCGCTCCTTTAAGTCGATAATTTGGAACTGAGGTGACAAATCCAGTTGCTCCGACTCCGGTCCATGAATAAAACGATCCACCTGATTGAAGGGTAAAATCGCGTAAGCTAGTACCCTCTGGAAAAGTGGCATTGCTTTTTGAAGAGATTATGTGTTGTACGAGATGTGCGATACTGTGGTTCCCATTTAAGTGGCAAAAAGATCCAGTTTCTACTAGCAACCCAATCGTGGTTTCTGAAGCCCACTTGTCCTCAAGAAGAAATAAGTTAAATTGCCCATTCAAAGACCATTTTTCGCTTGGAAGTTGTTTCTCACGTATAAAAAGAAGCGATTCATCATTGGAGCCTTTAAAAGGGATGGATTCGAAATTGTTATGACTATGTAAAAGGAAGGGGCAGGCAAATATGAATAAAAGGAGAGAAAACTTTGTTCTACTCTGAATAATCATGATGCTCGACTCCAAAATTCTGGATCTAAAAATAATCCAATTCAGCACGCGTATACTTGGAAGAAACTTTTCGGTTAAAACAAAAAAACCACCTGCGCTCGAAATTCGACCACAAGTGGTTTTAAAGGCAATAATAGCTAAGCAGAAGGTTAATTATTAAGAGTGAGCTTGACTAAGAACTTCTCTCGATGGTGTCGCCTGAGCTAAAGGCCCCTCCACTGCTACCAAGAATTGACAAGATGTTTCTTCGCCAAAAACATTATTGCAAAATTCTTTGAACTCTTGAAATGTGAGCTTATTGACAGTTTCAATAGCCTCTCTCTCAAAAGACCACTTTTTCCCTCTTTCGAAGGCAATAGATGCAACCTTTCCAAGAAGTTCTAATGGGGATCCTTCTGGGGCCGTAAGAAGTTCTGAGCAAGCTGAACGAAGAGCATCAAATTTGACTCGGTGGAAGTAAGGGTCTTCTCCTAGGTTCGCAATAACGTCCTTAAATAGACGTCTGTACCTTTCAAGAAGGTACCTAGAGTCAACTTTAGTAGATTGTGTGATGATTGTGAAAAAGACCCTTCCGTAAGCTTCTTGCAAACCACAACGAACTACGTAGCCTAGTTCCTCCTTTTCTCGAAGTTGATCCATCGCAATTGAATCCATTCCAGAGGCAAGAATCCAACCGCAAACAAAAGCCATTGGATCGCGATTAGACCCACAATCAACAGAAAGCCGTGCTGCGTGGCCAGGGAGATCAGAAGAGAAATGTGCTTCTTGAAGACCCTGGGCTAATCCTGGATGGAAAATATCAACTGCCATTTCTTGTGTGTAATTTGCAGCAAAGACTTTCTCTATAGGTTTTAACAAATCTTCAAGTTGTTCTCTATTTTTCTGACCGAGATAAACAGCTTCGAAACTTGCCTCTCTGAGGAAGAAATCTTTGAATTCTTGAATCGAAGCACAATCAATGCTAGACAAGAACAACTTTCTCTCTTCCAAAGTTGGTATTAGAGGGTTGATTTGTTCTAAAAATAGGCGACGAGCAGTCTGAAATGGCGGAGCTGACTCTATTTCCATGATCTCCAGCTTCATTTCTTGGAGTACACGTTCGAAAGTCTCTTTACTAATAGCTGTGCTCTGTACGCCGTTTAATGATTCTTGAATGACTCTTTCTGAAGCCCCCTCCCAAGCAGAGAAGCATAGTTCAACAGAAGACGGTGACTTCTTACCAATAGTCAAACCATTACCGGCAATACCTGCTTCATAAGAAAGCGTATCCAGCTCTTTGCTAACGATTCTACCCCACATTTCTGCCATTAAGTGCCATGTAGGATTCTTTATGAAGAAGAATGGGTGCTTCAACTGCACCAATAGGTGATCTTTTGGGATTCCAAAGTAATCATCTTGGATAAGATAGATCGGACCAGATTGAAATCCAAATTGAATTTGTGGATTGACTTCAGTCATGTTACCAAATCCAATGAAGTGTGGGTTTGGTGTCCCAACGGGGAGAAAACGTTGCTTGGGTGGAAAGGAAAACTCAGTATTCGATCTACCCAAATTCGGAAGGGTGCAAGCAAAAAAGTTGTATCCCCAAAGATCCATTTTGTCCAGTTGACTCTCTTCGGTTGGTTTTCCAGGAAGATTGTCTTCTGCTAAGACCCATTTCGCAAAGTTGCCCCCTAGAAGAACGATTTTTTTGCTCAGTAGAAGATCCTTGCAAGCAGCTTTGTAAGATTCCCACTCAAAGGAGTGTGGTGCAATTGTGTAGAAAGGAAATGTCTCGATAGGCTCCTTCATCAAAGCAAGAGAATTTTGAGAAACAAATCCAAATGGGTCGAGCTTTCCACGATATTGGTAGTTTAGGATTTGTGACTGCCTTAATTCTTCAATGATCCTATTGGAATCGTCTTTCGATAATAGAGCGGCTTGTTCCAAGAATGTTTCTACTTGTGCGGCTACTTCTCTCCATTGCTTTGTTCCTAAATCTGTCAATTTAACTTCCAGAACGAACAAGTTTGGTAGACCTCTTCCCAATGTTTCAATTTCTGCACTGCAGCCTTCTGCGAAGCCAAGATCTTTCAAAGTAAAGGAAAGACCATTTGGATATTCTGACCCTACAAGATGGGAGAGGAGGTATAGGTTATGTTGTTTCTCTGCTTGGCATGATTCCATATAGGGCCATACAAAAATCAGGCAGTTAGTTCCTTGCAAAGTCTCTACGAAAATAAATTTTGATTCCTCTTGCACATAGACTTCCTCTTTCCTTTCCCAAGAGGACCTAATGGGAACACTCTCAGCAAGCGGAAGAACGATGTCGCGCATCTCTTCTAGAGGCTTTGCACTTAGGAAAACACAACAGCTTCCTTTAGAAGAATAGTGTTCTTCAAACCAATTTTTCAAATCTTCTCCTGTGACAGAAGAAAGAAGCTCTTTGTTACCACAATGGTATCCTTGAAGAGGGCAGTTCTTATTCAGTTGAGACAGTATCCCTGACCAGATACGAAATCCGTCCCTAACAGAGTGAATTTGGAATTCTTCATCAACGGGTGTTAACTCTGATTTAACATCTTCTTCCAAAAAGAGAGGCTTCTGCAGCATTGCAAATATTCGTTCTGCCGTAGATGCGAAAAATTCGTTTCCTAAAGCTATTCGATACGTAGTGTACCCAAGATAAGTAGATGCGTTATAAATCCCTCCCTGCCCTAGAACGAATTCGTTGATTCCACCTGGAAATTTCTCATTACTTCTACCTGCGACGAGGTGCTCTGTAAAATGTGCAGTTCCTCTAAAATGTTTAGGATCGTCCGCTGATCCGGTTGGTACACACACTCCAATTGCGGACTGTGGCGCCTCTGGATCATGAACCAAAAGGAGAGAAATACCGTTTTTCAATCTCCATTTCTCAACTTGTTGATCAGTAAGCCTCGGGCTTAAGTTGACGTAAGGGTTCTGGTCTGCAACACACTCAGTTGGGGAAGAAGACACTTGACCTTCCGAGAGATCCACTATCTTCTCGTCGCTACCTTCGAGAGCTCCACCAGAAAATAAGAGGAAAAAAACTAAACTTAAATGAGTTAAAGAATTAGCAAAGAACTTCAAGTAAAACCTCCGTTCTCATTTTGCCATAGTTTGTGTATGTAAAAGATTCGTAGAGAGACACCATGCCCGAATACGTCTTATTTATCCAACTGCTTCACTCTTTGTTCTCCTGCAGTGATCCCTCAACAAAATCGTGAAAAGTAAGCTTTTTAACAACTTCAACCGCTTTCACGTCGAAATTCCAATTTTTTCGTTTTTCTACACCCAAGTGATACACTCTTTTCAAAAAGTCACTTCCACTAGTCGAAGGAGATTCGAGAAGCTCCAAACAGCTCGCCCTGAGTGCCTCGAACTTATCTTTATGAAAGAATGGCTCTGTTCCTAATTTACTAAGTAATTCTTCAATTAGTTGGTAGTAACGCTTCAATAGGAAGTCGCATGAAACTTTAGTGGATTGCGTTAATATCGTAAGAAAAATTCTTTCAGTAGATTCTTGAGATCCACATCGCGCGACATATGCTAATTCTTCTTTTTCTCTAAGTTGATCCATGACAATTGGGTCAAAACCAGCGGCAAGAATCCAATTGCAAACAACTACCTCCGGAGAAAGTGCAGATCCACAATCAACTGATAGTCGAGCGGCATGTCCAGGAAGTGTAGAAGGGAAACGAACAATCTTTTCTCCAAGTTCTAATCCATAGTGAACGGGATCAGACCTCATTTCTGGCAAGAAGTGAGCTTTAAACGATTGCGCCAAAGGATTTACCAGTTTTGAGATTGATTTTTTATTTCTCTGCCCCAGATAGAATACTTCGAAACTTGCTTCGCTAATGAATACACCGCTGAATTTTTTCAAATCATTCAAACTAACTTCTTCAATAAATGTTTTTCTTTCTTGCAATGTAGGTAAGACTTCTTGGATGTTCTCTTCAAAAATCCTACTAGCTGTTCTAAATGGAGGAGAGGATTCGATCGATTCGATTTCTAGTCGAATCTCTTCAATAACTCTATCAAGTTCTTTTTGAGTAATCTTGGCTTGACGAACTTGGTTTAACATTTCCTGCATCAATTCCTCTGATTTAGTTTCCCAAGCAACAAGGGCAAGATCGAGAGAATAAGGAGTCTTAGGACCAAGTGAAACGCTATTTCCAGATGTTCTTGCAAGATATTCCAAGTCATCGAGACTTTTGTTAACTACTCTACCCCATGTTTCCGCAAGTAGGTGCCATTGAGGATCCTTTTTTAAGAATCGGATATGCTTCATTCGGATACGAAGATAGTCCTTGGGAACTCCGAAAAATACGTCACGGACAAGATAGATAGGTGAAGGCTCTATGATCTCTTCTGGACTGAATGCGAGGGTGCTATTCTTTTCTATACGATATGGCTGAGGAACAATTTCCGGAAGAAATCGTTGAAATCCTGGTGGAATAAATTCATGAACTTCTTTTTTTAACTTAGGAAGTGGTGAATCAAAACATTTGTAACCCCAGTTAGGCATTTCCTTCAGGTCTTCTTTTTTTTGTGGTTTGCCTGGTATGTCCTCTTTCGCTTCACTCCACTTACCAAATGACGATCCTAGAAGGACAATTCGATTTGACTGTTGCAATTTCTTAACTGCTTGTTGGTAAGAAGAGTAGTTGAAATTTTGAGGTGCGACACTGTAGAACGGGAACGTTGCTAATGGCTCCTTACTCAATGCAACAGTAGCTTGTAAAACAAAATCAAAAGGTTGTGTTTTACCACGGTATTGATGGGCTAGAATTTGCGCAGATTTTAATTCTTTCATGGTTCTACTTGCGTGTTCAGGATCGATTTGGGATGCCCATTGAAGGAATGATTCCATAATAGAATAGACGCTTTTCCACTCCTTCACTCCTTTGTCTGTTAGTTTTACTTCGAAACAAAATAGAGCTGGTAAGCTTTCTCCCAGAAGCTCTATCGAGCCTTCGCAGATTTCTGCAAGTCCAGATTCCTTGAGCTTGTATGAAAGTCCACCTGGATGGTCGGAGTTGATTAAGTGAATAAGCAAATAAAGATCTTGTTGTTTTTCTGAAAAAGGGTTCGGATGATAAGTCCAAACTACCAGAAGACAATTGGTGCCTTGTAGTGTTTTTACGAAAATGAAACGAGACTCTTTTTGTTCGTATGGAGGGAGGGATCTCTTCCATCCCATTCGAACTGGAATTTTTTCAGCAAGAGGCAGGATAAGTTGTCGCATTTCCTCTATTGGTCGAGCACTAATTGCGGCACAAGTTGCATTACGCGATGTGTAGTGATTTTCGAACCATTTCCTAAGAGATGCACCGCTCTGTTTCCCAAGAAGCAACCTATTACCAGGATGATAGTGTTGAATTGGAAAGCCTTTGTTCATTTGTGAAAGAATTCCAGACCAGACTCTAAATCCGTCATTCATGGAATGAATGTAAAACTCTTCATCTATTGCAGCCAATTCTGCTTTTGTCTCATCCTCCAAAAAAAGAGGATTTTGAAACATAGCGAAAAGACGTTTTGCTGTTTGCTCGAACAGATTGTGACCTAAAGAAATAGCATAGAATGTTATTCCCATTGACGTAAGTGCATTGTAGGTGCCGCCTTGGCCAAGAACGAATTCGTTAATGCCATCAGAAAATTCTCCGTTCGTTCTGCCAGCGAGCATGTGTTCTACAAAATGAGCTGTACCAGGCGCATCGATTGGATCGTCTGCTGATCCGGTCTTGGTTAGCAGACCAACCCCGAATTGGCTTGCATCCGGATCTTCAGCTAGAAGAAGTATTATGCCATTCCGAAGAACCCACTTTTCTTGTTTAATTTTTTGTAAACGTGGGCTGAAAGTTTGGTATGGGTTCTGATCTTTGACTAGATATGGACACTCAAAATTGCGTTTAGTCATTAGAAAACGTGCTAAAAAAACCAAGACTCCTGACAGGAAGGCCCCAAAAAGAAGAAATATATTCAACGCTAATCTCCGTGGTTGATTTCTCCGAATGGGAAAAGGAGAAAAACTGGAGAGGATGCATGAAAGATTTTATTTCGCCAACTTTTTCGAAGATCAATTATTAAGACAATTTATATATTGCAAATTGCACATTTGTAACGGCTCCATGCGTCTTAAATCCATTAAGCAGGGCAAGCGAAAAGAATATGCACTTTTTTCCAAAAGAGGGACTAAGCATTCGTAGATATGATAGTCATTCTTCGTCCATTCTTTAATTTCTTTAGATGGGTAGCCATTGAGCATCAATTCGTGTTGAATTTTTTTCCATTCACGCAAGGGTGAACACATGAGAATGAGTTGTGGTCTGTCTAGGAGATTTTGAATGAAAGCTCTACATCGGTTAGGATCTAGGCGTGACATATCTATCTCTTGTGACGGAAAAGTTCGTAATGTTTCCCTTGATAGGGCTAATAAAGTTTCTTTTATTGGGAAAGGCAAAGATTTACTTTTTGAAACTTCTTCTGCATGCAAACAGCTTATAAATTCTTTGATTCGTTCATCAGATAATTGAGACGATTTTTTCATAAAACTATTGATATGAGATCCTATTTCTCTCCAGTGCATTGCGCCTTGTTTTGTTAATTTGAGTCGCACAGAAAATAGAGTAGGTAATTGGTTGCCTAATTTTTCAAGTTTTGCTTCGCAATGAGATGCCCATCCTAGAGAGCGAAAAGTATTAAGAAGACCCCCGCTGTAATCCATAGAAAATGGAACGCACAGTAGGTAAAGAGGATGTTGTTGTTCTGAAATCTCGTCTTCGAAAAAAGACCATACAAATGAGAGCGTTATTTCTTCGTTTGGAGATTCAACAAACATGAGTGAAGAAGAAACCCATTTTTCAGATAATCTTTTTGGTTTTCGCATTACTTTTTGGCGCATTTCTCCAACTACATCCAGAATTAAATTTCTTACCTCTTCAGTAGGCTTAGGAGTAGAAATTATGCAGGTTGTTCCTTCTGCTGTATAAAAACAATCAAACCATCTTTTCCATTGTGCAAGTAGGTCTTCTGGTTCAGTGTAAGGATCATCTAGGCTTTTTGGTTTTAGCTTCATTAGAAGAGCATTCCAAAGTCTATAATCACTTTTTTGAATGGACGCGAGTATATCATGTTGTAATTCTTCTGAAATTTCATTTGATAATATCGATACATCAAAAGGGCAAAAACGATCACGATGAAATAAAGAGAAGAAACGAGAAAGAGTTGAGGGGAATTTATCATAGTCTACTTCAAGTTCAAATATAGTTGAATCAAGTGTGATCGATACGGCAAGTTCACCTTTAAATGTTTTATGTAGCAATCTAGCAACGGCCTTAGCTGTTTTACCATACAATGAAGGATCATCCGCAAAGCCAGCTGGAACGGAAATCCCTATTTTACACGTTGCATCAGGCGGCTCATAAAGAGGGTGAGTCAACAGAAGTCGCACTCCGTTTTTCAATCTCCATTTTTCACAAATTGCGGCTCTAAGGCCTCTGAACAATACCTCTTTACCAATTAGGCGATGAACTTCAGGTTGCCGATCAAACGAACGACAACATGGAAACATAGGGAAAAGGGTCAATAAGGTTAAAGAAAGATAGCGCAAAACGAAACACGATTCCTTACTCTGTATTCCTTTGTTCACTGTTTCAAAAGATTGAATTGGCACCAGTTTGGCCTCCCTCTTTGCAAAACAGTCTCCTTCTGATCAGAAGGAATTCCCTGTACCTGAATAAAGAAAGCTTGTCGAGTCTCCTTAAGAAGGTTCTCCTTAATGAAGTGGACAATTTCTTGATGGGTAAGCGCCATTGCCTCCTGTGTCAGTGATGTTTGTTCATTGGAAATGCCTGTCTCTAAAAATATTTTTTTTGCAAGGAGGTTGGAGGCAATCTGAGCTTCTTGGATTGGTCTTCTAAGTTGGTGGAGGGTTTTTATTTTGCTCTCTTCAAATAATAGAGGGGTTTCTGACAAAGTTTTCAAAAGAGACTCTCCAAGAACGTCAAGAAATGAAAGAAGGCGATCTTTTGAGAAAGGAGAATGTGGGAAGGTGGTTGTTAATGTTAGATATAGACGCTTATCGGTGGTAAATGGTTGGACTGAGAATCGCAACAATATGTCTTCAATTAAGTCTCGTTCTAATAGCGATTCTATAAGCTGTGTAAGCATCCATTGTTTTACAGAGGACTTAGCTGAGTAATTCCCCAAAGAGATTGCAATAGAGCAGGCATTTCCTGGTTCTAACGAATACAAGATTTGTTCTTCTTTAGGTCTAATTTCCTGTTGGTTCACTCCCTCTAAGGCAGTCCTTCTATTTGTGTCAAAAAAACCGATAGATGAGACCCTCTTCCACCAAATTTCTATATCTGATTTGGAGTCTTTACCGAAGTAGCACCCCTTTGCAAATCCCAGATCTTTGACTTGCTGAAGAAAGTAGGTAGCCTGGTGAAAAGATAGCTCGTTTAGATCATCAATTCTTTGCTCAAGAGAAAATCCGTCAAATAAGATTGATTCCATTTCCATTAGTGAAAGTCTTTCTGGGACAAAGAAACATCTTTCATTTAGAGATTGGATTCTTCTCTTTTTAGCGAGATTAAATGTCTCTTCTGAAATAGTAAGTTGACTCAACCCTTGAAGAATCGATTCAACAAGGGCGCAACTTTGTTCACAAGGTCCGGATACAAATATAGACATCGTTCTAGGAGTAATTAGTTGGTACTTAATGGTTATACCGGCTTTTCGTGCAAGGTAAGTGACCGAACGCGTTGCCTCTTCCAATAAGCTGACACATAGCTGGAACAACTCCGCACCTGCTGCACTTCCTGGGCTTGTAGATGGGTCTGGCAGTGCAAGAAAAATTTGCCAATGTCCAACAGGTTGTGATGAAAGTGTGTCTGAGCAGTAATAAAATTGTTCAGTTCCTCCGGAAATATCAACTGGTTCAAAGAATATTTCATTTGTAGATGGTGTTTTTTTATTTGGCTGTAAAAGCAAAACATTTTTTGGGGGCGTAAGTAAATTTTTAGCTAAACTAGCTTTTGGAAGTTCTGGAAGGTTTCTAAAGAGCCACTGAAATTGGTTTGCTTTTTTACGTGAATGGACGTGCAACCATGCTTCTTTTTCTTTCAATCCATCGTGTGCACGATTCCATTCATCGACTGGACAAGCCAACGTAATCAGTAATGGATCTTGTTGTGTTATTATTCGTGACTTTGCGCTTGAATTAAGCTCATATGTTTGAGTAGAACAGATTTGTTCATCTGGACAATATGAAAGGCCACCTATCAAAATTTCCTGTAAGATTTGAAAACAGGATTCTCTACTTTTTGTGCCTTCTTTAAGGAGATATTGTGCCTGTCTGGCATTGAATTCTTCCTGGGCATACGAGTCTATATTCACTTTTTCGACAATTGTAGAAAGGCCAAGTAGAATTTCGGAAAGCACCATGGACCATTCTTTAGTTCCTTTTTTAGTTAAAAAGGCACGAATGCGAAATTGCCTTGGCAATTCGCTTTGAGCAGGTCGCTCGATGAGAGAATAGTCGATATCCTCTACGAATCCACATTCTCTCAAAATCGATACTAGCCCTCCCTTCGCCTTATGGAGAAGCAATTCTGCTATGAGTTCTTCAGCACTTCTTTCATACAGCTTTTCTTGTGCATTTCTAGCTGGAAGAGTCCATTCGAGTTCCAATATTCTTTCTCTTTGAGTGCAGACGTAAAGTAGCGATGGCTCTTGTCCGCGATAGGGAGAGATGTAGTTATTGTTAATTGGGCTTTCTTGCTGATCAATACTTTCTGGGAATCTTTCAAAGCAACTGATCAGCATAGGTTGCATTTGCTCTACTGTTAGTGGGGCCTTTACTACTACGAATAAACGTTCACCGGTATAATTTTTTCTGTGCCAGTTTTTGAGAATCTCAGTTGTAATACGACTTAAGTCTGTTTCTTTACCAAGGCTAGATTGATGAAGAGAGTGTTCCGGAGAATAAACTTCTTCTCTAGTCCACTGGATACGGAATTGGTCACTTTGCAACCTTTCTGCATGTTCTAAGGATATTTCTTGTTTAGCGAGCTTTAGCTCTTCTGAGCGTATTCCTGGATTAAGAAGGGCAGTTGAAAAAAGATCTATACTTTCCTCGAAAAGCGGAAGAGAAGTGGACAAATAGTAAAGCGTGTGATCTTCCCGAACGGAAGATTCAAGGTATATCTTTTTTTGTTTTAGAAGTTCTAGTAATGGTTTTTGCCCAACATTTGCATTAAGAAAAAGTGTATGAGTCAGGACGTGAGCTAGTCCAAACACCTCACTTTTAGGACTTGCATATCCGGACGCAACAGCTAAGACAACGTCACATTGGTCGGCTAATGGGTCAGAAATTAATACAAGAGAGGTGCCATTTCTTAATCGGATGCGTGACTCTTGCCTGTTCTTTAGTTCATTTGAGTATGAATATTCCCTTTTAAAAGGAATTTCACTGTGTAGGGAAGAGCCAAAGCAAGAGCCGTGCGAAGGCGTAATGCCTCCCCTCAGAAGTAAGATGGGGCAGAAACAGCAGAACACATGAACGAATCGCATAGTTTCTCCAGGAAATAAGTTCATCAAAAGAGCCCCTCGAAATATCCTTTTTTTGGAGGAATTTCTACAGTTGATTTGGATGAATTTTTTCTTATTCAAGCCATTGATTTTGCGAGTTGTATCACAGTGGTATAAGATGGACAAGCCTTGGAAGGGTTATGCGCATTTGTTGAATGATTAGGCTAGGTTTCGTTTTTATTTTTTGTCCCTACTTATAGCTTAAGATGTGCTTGGGACGCCTAAGGTAATCATGTTCCCAGTGAAGTAGCTTCGGTAGCTTTGTTGGGAACCGCTTAGCAAGAACATAGTATCCTCATTCCACTCGGGTTCTATATCGAAAAGTGTCACATCAGAGAATACAACTCCCCATGGGCCTGAGGAGGTTAGCGACACATTAGTGATGCCTAGTACGAATATATTAGATTCTTCCCCTCCCTCAGTAGACACTTCAGTACTTAGACTTACAAAAACTGTGCCTGATGAACTTGTTAGAGTAATATCCGTGAATGTTGTCATATCGGTGTTTTCAGAGCCTCCGGAGGAGGAGTCGTCTATATCACTGTTCCAGTGCTCTATATCTGCTGCGGTTGCCGGTGTAGTGGTAGTTTCAAAGTACCTGGTGAATTCGTCAGTTGTAGAACCTAGTATATGACTGTCAGCATCGTCGTTCCAGGCCTCGTCTTCCTGAGCAAATTCCAGTTCAGTGCCTACAATGCCCCATGGCCCGGAAGAGGTTAGAGATATATTAGTGATACCTGCGACAGATGTTGTAGATAGTGTGCCTCCGTCTGAGAAATCGTCTGTGTCTGCATTGTCCCATGCTCCAGATGTTGATCCACTTGTTAAGGTTATATCTGCGAAGGCGGTCGTATTAGTTTCTTCACTACCGCCAACTAAGAAGTCCTCAGCATCGATATTCCATGATGAGTTCTGCCCTTGATGAGATGTAGCCAATGTCACACGTGTGAAGTCACTGGAAAGCATGTCATCATCAATTATTCCACCTCTTGTTGTGATGTCTGTATCTCTGTTCCAGTGGAATGGCAGCTCAATCGGAGTCTCGTAGAAGTAAGTCATGAAGTCTGTTGTAGAACCTAACGTATGGATGTCAGAATTTTCGTTCCAATTGTTGTCCATTTGAACAAAGTCGTAATCAGTACCAACTACTCCCCATGGGCCGGAAGAGGTTAGTGAGACGTTCGTGAAGCCAGAAGCTGATGTAGTATATAATACCCCTCCATTAGAGGCGTCATCTGTATCTACGTTGTATGAAGTGAAGGTTGTTGATCCACTTGTAAGGGAAACAGCTGTGAATGCTGTCGTATCAGTCTGCTCATCTCCACCAATTGAAGTGTCTTCAGTGTCGATGTTCCATGATGAGTTCTGCCCTTGATGAGATGCAGTCAGGGCCACATGTGTGAAGATGGTAAGCATGTCATCATCAATTATTCCACCTCTTGTTGTGATGTCTGTATCTCTGTTCCAGTAGAATGGCAGCTCAATTGGAGTTCCATCGAAGTATGTTTCTATCTCGTCATCAGATCCAGAGATCTGATCTTCAACATCACTGTTCCATTCATTATTTACCTGGATCAAGTTGGTAACAGTACCAACTACTCCCCATGGGCCGGAAGAGGTTAGTGAGACGTTCGTGAAGCCAGAAGCTGATGTAGTATATAGTACCCCTCCATCAGAGGCGTCGTCTGTATCTACGTTGTATGAAGTGAAGGTTGTTGATCCACTTGTAAGGGAAACAGCTGTGAATGCTGTCGTATTAGTGTTTTCATTACCACTAGTTGAGGCGTCTTCTACATCAACATTCCATCTTGAGAGCTCTAGTGAGATTCTAGCTGGTAGGCTCACATTGGTGAAGCTGGTGAGCATATCGTCATCAACTATTCCACCGAGTGTCGTGATGTCTGTATCTCTGTTCCAGTGGAATGGCAGCTCAATTGAAGTTCCGTCGAAGTATGTCTCTGTCTCTTGATCGGATCCTGATACATTATCTTCAACATCACTGTTCCATTCATTATTTACTTGAACCAAGGTGGTAACAGTACCTACTACACCCCATGGGCCGGAAGAGGTTAGTGATACATTGGTGATGCCTGAGACAGATGTAGTAGGTACTACACCTCCGTCTGAGAGATCGTCTGTGTCTGCATTCCATGACCCAGATAGTAATCCGTCTGTTAGAGTAATATTTGTGAATGTAGTCGTGTTAGTGTTTTCTTCACCACTAATTGAAGCATCTTCTATGTCGATATTCCATGATGATACTTCAGTTGCACCGCTTGTTAGACTAATGTTGGTAAAGCTGGTGAGCATATCGTCATCAATTCTTCCGCCGAGTGTCGTGATCTCTGTATCTCTGTTCCAATAGAATGGCAGTTCAATTGGAGTCTCTTCAAAGTAAGTCATGATGTTGTCTATCGTTGAACCTAATGTGTAAAGATCTACATTAGTGTTCCAAGGCCTATCGACATTGACGAACAGTGTATCTGTTCCGACAGAACCCCATGGACCGGAAGAAGCTAGAGAGATGTTAGTGATATCTTGAACAGATGTAGTGGATACTACACCTCCTCCGTATAGGTTATCTGTGTCTACATTAGACCAGATTCCAGAGGTTACTCCGCTTGTTAGGCTCACACTTGTGAATGTGGTCGTATCAGTTTGCGCATCGCCACCAATTGAAGCGTTATCTATGTCGATATTCCATTCTGATATTTCAGATGCACTTGCTGTTAAGTTAACACTGGTGAAGCTGGTGAGCATATCGTCATCAACTATTCCACCTCTTGTTGTGATGTCTGTATCTCTGTTCCAGTGGAATAGCAGCTCAATTGGAGTGCCATCGAAGTATGTTTCTATCTCTTGATCGGATCCAGAGATCTGATCTTCAACATCACTGTTCCATTCATTATTTACTTGAACCAAGGTGGTAACAGTACCTACTACACCCCATGTTCCTGAAGAGGTTAGTGAGACATTAGTGATGTCTTGAACAGATGTAGTAGATGCTGTTCCTCCATGAGACAGATCTTCTATATCTGCATTAGACCAGATTCCAGATGTTGATGCGCTTGTTAAGCTCACACTTGTGAATGTGGTCGTATCAGTTTGCGCATCGCCACCAGTTGCAGCATTATCTGTGTCGATATTCCATTCTGATACTTCAGTTGCACTGCTTGTTAGGATCACATAGGTAAAGGCATTAGATAGAATGTTGTTATCGCTGCTTCCTCCTATCGTAATATCATCTGTATCGAGATTCCACGATATTGGAGGCGGTGAGTGAGATAGTGATATATAAGTAATTCCTGAGACAGTTGTGGTGGATGTTACACCTCCGTCTGAGACGTTGTCTGTGTCTGCGTTGGACCAGGTTCCAGAGGTTACTCCGCTTGTTAGTGCAAGCGCTGTAAATGTCACTGTATTAGTTTGTTCATCACCACCAATTGAAGCATTATCTGTGTCGATATTCCATTCTGATACTTCAGTTGCACTTGCTGTTAAGTTAACATTGGTGAAGTCGTTGGATAGCATATCGTCATCAACTATTCCACCTCTTGTTGTGATGTCTGTATCTCCGTTCCAATATGGTTGCAGTTCAATTGGAGTGCCTTCGAAATAAGTAATGAAGCTGTCTGTAGTTGATCCTAATGTGTACTGATCTACATCAGTGTTCCAAGGCGTATCGATATTGACGAATAGTGTATCTGTCCCGATAGAACCCCATGGTCCTGAAGAGGTTAGTGAGACATTAGTTGTGTCTGAGATAGATGTACTAGATACTACTCCTCCATCTGAGACGTCATCTGTGTCCCTATTCCATATTCCAAAGGTTACTCCGCTTGTTAAGCTCACACTTGTGAATGTTGTCGTATCAGTTTGCGCATCGCCACCAATTGAAGCGTTATCTATGTCGATATTCCATTCTGATACTTCAGATGCACTGCTTGTTAGGCTCGCATCAGTAAAGGCATTAGATAGAATGTTGTTGTCACTGCTTCCACCTATAGTAATATCATCTGTATCTAGGTTCCACGATATTGGAGGCGGTGAGTGAGATAGTGATATATAAGTAATTCCTGAGACAGTTGTGGTGGATGTTACACCTCCGTCTGAGACGTTGTCTGTGTCTCTATTCCATATTCCAGAGGTTACTCCGCTTGTTAGTGCAAGTGCTGTAAATGTCACTGTATTAGTTTGTTCATCACCACCAATTGAAGCATTATCTGTGTCGATATTCCATTCTGATACTTCAGATACACCTGCGGTTAGGTTAACATTAGTGAAGTCGTTGGAGAGCATATAGTCATCAACTATTCCACCTCTTGTTGTGTTGTCTGTATCTCTGTTCCAGTAAGGTTGCAATTCAATTGGAGTGCCATCGAAGTATGTTTCTATCTCTTGATCGGATCCAGAGATCTGATCTTCAACGTCACTATTCCATTCATTATTTACTTGAACAAAGGTGGTAACAGTCCCAACAACACCCCATGTTCCTGAAGAGGTTAGTGAGACGTTAGTGATATCTTGAACAGATGTAGTAGATGCTGCACCTCCATAGGAGAGATCATCTGTATCTACATTGTACGAAGTTGAGGTTGTTAATCCACTTGTTAGGGCAACTGATGTGAATACTGTCGTATCGGTTTGTTCATCGCCACCAATTGAAGCGTTATCTATGTCGATATTCCATTCTGATACTTCAGATGCACTGCTTGTTAGGCTCACATCAGCAAAGGCATTAGATAGAATGTTGTTATCGCTGCTTCCACCTATCGTAATATCATCTGTATCTAGGTTCCACGATATTGGAGGCGGTGAGTGAGATAGTGATATATAAGTAATTCCTGAGACAGTTGTGGTGTATGTTATACCTCCGTCTGAGACGTTGTCTGTGTCTCTATTCCATATTCCAGAGGTTACTCCGCTTGTTAGTGCAAGCGCTGTAAATGTCACTGTATTAGTTTGTTCATCACCACCAATTGAAGCGTTATCTATGTCGACATTCCATTCTGACACTTCAGTTGCACTGCTTGTTAGGCTCACATCAGCAAAGGCATTAGATAGAATGTTGTTATCGCTGATTCCACCTATCGTAATATCATCTGTATCTAGGTTCCACGATATTGGAGGCGGTGAGTGAGATAGTGATATATTAGTAATTCCTGAGACAGTTGTGGTGTATTGTCTGTGTCTCTATTCCATATTCCAGAGGTTACTCCGCTTGTTAGTGCAAGCGCTGTAAATGTCACTGTATTAGTTTGTTCATCACCACCAATTGAAGCATTATCTATGTCGACATTCCATTCTGACACTTCAGTTGCACTTGCTGTTAAGTTAACATTGATGAAGCCTGTTGAGAGCATATTGTCATCAACTATTCCACCGAGTGTCGTGATGTCTGTATCTCTGTTCCAGTGGAATGGCAGCTCAATTGGAGTGCCTTCGAAATAAGTAATGAAGATGTCTGTAGTTGATCCTAATGTGTAAAGGTCTACATTAGTGTTCCAAGGCCTATCGACATTGACGAACAGTGTATCTGTACTGACAGAACCCCATGGTCCTGAAGAGGTTAATGATACGTTAGTAACTACTGAGACAGATGTAGTATATATTGCTCCTCCATCTGAGACATCATCTGTGTCTCTATTCCATATTCCAGATGTTACTCCACTTGTTAGTGAAACGGCTGTGAACGTGGTTGTATCAGTTTGTTCGTCACCACCAATTGAAATGTCTTCCGTGTCGATATTCCAGTTTGTTTCTACTGAGTTTCTTGCAATGAGAGCTATATTATCGAACGAGTCGGATAGAAGATCGTTGTCAAATATTCCACCAGATGTTGCCCCATCAACGTTAATATTCCATCCTTGAGGAAGTTCTATTGGAGTGCCGTCGAAGTAGGTCAGGACGCTGTCTATCGTTGAACCTAGCGTGTAAAGATCTACATTAGTATTCCAAGGCCTATCGACTTGAACAAATGTTGTGTCAGTTCTTAACTCTCCCCATGGGCCTGAAGGTATTATAGAGACATTAGTGATCTCTGAGATAGATGTGGTATATCTTATACCTCCGTCAGAGAGATCATCTGGATCTTCATTAGACCAGGTTCCAGATATTGAACTGCTTGTTGGGGCAATAGCAGTGAACGTAGTTGTATCAGCTTGAGCATCACCACCAATTGAAGTGTCTTCTGTGTCAATATTCCATAATGCAGTTGAAGTTGAGCTCGTTGTTAAGTTCACATTGGTGAAGCTACTGGATAGCATATCGCTATCAGTGATTCCCCCTCTTGTCGTGATATCTATATTGTCGTTCCAGTAGAACTCTAACACAATTGGAGTGCCATCGAAGTAGGTCATTAAGCTGTCTATCGTTGAGCCTAGTGTGTAAAGATCTACGTTAGTGTTCCAAGGCCTATCTACTTGAATAAATGTTGTGTCAGTTCTTAACTCTCCCCATGGTCCGGAAGGTGTTATAGAGACATTAGTGATCTCTGAGATAGATGTGGTGGATCCTGATCCTCCGAAGCTGATGTGATCTACATCTACGTTATTGTTCCACTCTACCTCATTAGTACGTGGTGAGATAGTGATTGTGACAAATGGCGTTGTCGAGGAGTATGTTATGTTATTCTCCGAAACACTTTCTATTGTTAGGTTCCAATTATTGTTTGTCCCATTGGATATTGGCAGGGTCTCTCTTATAAAGATTTGTGTTAGTTCTTCGTTATCTGTTACCCCGCCTCTTGTAGCATAAACAGTATTGGTATTCCAAGATTCTCCAAGTAGGAATTCGTTCTCATAAAAGTAACTTGTGAACTCACCAGTTGCTCCTAAAGTGTAAGTGTCAATATCTTCATCTACTTGTCTGGGCAGCTGAATGAAGTTATTATCGGTTCCTACAATTCCCCATTCTAAGGAATCACTCAGAGATATTTCCTCTACAACATATAGCCTTTCTGTTTCCAAAATACTCCCAGATGAGATGGCTTCTGGATCAGAATTTGCTGTTGTCCATGCAAATGTATCTGTTGGTGAAAGTGATATGGAGGTAAATGTAGTCGTATCAGTGTCATACGAGCTGCCCATTGTAACGTCATTTGTATCACTATTCCATAGCAGTGCGTCTGGCAAGGTTGAAATTGGTAAGGTTACGTTTGTGAATAAATGCGAAAGCAGTATTTCATCAGTTGGAGCAGGTATAGTGACTAAGTTAATATCTAAGTTCCAGATATGATCAGATGGTGGTTCCAGTATTATTGATTCGAATGCGACTATGTTCAGCTCGTTATTTCCACCTTGTGTGTAGTGATCTACATCTCTGTTTATCCATACAAATGACTCTTGAGGTGTTGTTAGTTGCACTCTTGAGATGTTCACTAAAAGAGTATTATTCGGAACATTCGAGCTGCCAAGTGTTAGATAGGCCGTGTCTCTATTCCATGGTTCCCCTATCAATATAGGAGGGGTTAACTGAATTTCAGTAATGTTAATTTCTTGGAAGATATATCTATCGATCCCTCCAATAGACTCATCATTTAAGTCACTGTTCCAATGATGGTTCTCTATATTGCCCGCAGAAAGGGTAACATTTGTGAATTCATTGGTGATTTCAATTATGGTTTCAGAGTTACTCCCCAGGATTTGATCGTTTATGTCATCTGGCTGGTAAGTTGAGATGATTGATTCTGGGAGGGAGACTTCAGTGAACGAAGTATCAATAAACTGGCTTTCCTCTGGATCATAGTGCAAGGAATCGATGTTCCAAGTTGTATTTATTAGTGTTCTAGTTTCTGGCAGGTTAACATCTGATCCTAGGAGGAATGTATCGAAGATTACTGTGTTTTCACTTCCATATGAAGTGGAAATTATGTCGATGTTCCAACTATCATTTGATGGGATTCTAGTTGGTAGTATGACATTTGTAATGCCAAGGATCGGATCGACGCTAATAGTATCTCTGCTACCTAAAGTTTCGTCGTTTATATCACTTGGTACATATGTTGATATATCAGACGCCTGTAGAATTACAGCTGTAAACGAGAGATCTAATGAGTAAGTTGAATCTGAGTTATATCCGTTTACTGAAGTTTCTAAATCTTCATTCCACGTAGTATTGGTCAATCTAATTGGTTGAGTGAGGTAAATTGAAAGTCCTGCAAATTCAATTGAAGTATCACTTAATGCAATCCCACCGTGTACGTGCACATCTGAATCAACGTTAAATGAATCGTCTTCAGATTCACTTGGGGGTATTGAGACCCTTGTGAAGGAGATATCTGAAATCGCTCTAATCGAATTATCACTTCCAAAAATTTCATTATCTATGTCATTTGGAGTGAAAATTGATGTGATCGATTCAATAAGTGTAATTTCTGTCGGTGAAATTGAGTTGTCATAAATTGTTTGTAAGTCAGATCCATTTGATGTGTTTTCTACGTCAAGATTCCAAGCGACATTTGTTAATCTGGTCGGTGATGTTAGAGATACTTCATTCCCTATGAACTCATCTGAAGTAGTCATTAAATCAATGCTACCGTTCATATAGTTGTCAACGTCTGTATTCCAATATGTGACAAGTAAATTGTCAGGAGATAGTGAAACATGTGCGAACGTTGTTAGTAGATTGTATGAGTTGATGATTGGACTTCCTGATACAACAGAAGAAATCGGTAAGTTCCATACTTCTGTGGTACTTATTGGTTCTTGATATAGTAAAATAACTTCGTTGAATGTCTCTTCGTTGGCATACAGATTTATACCATGCATCCCATCTATTAATCGTGCTGTATCACTATTCCAAGATGTTAAAGTGGAATTAGGAGGTGTTAATCTGGGTATATTTGTTGCCGTAATTGTCCATGTTGGACCATCACTTCCTAATAAGTGATCATCAACGTCTTCGTTCCATTCGCTATTTGTAGAGATACCAAATAGGTTCAAATCAGGAACTGTTATTAACAGAGGGTTAAACGAACTGCCACTGACGCTGTCGAACGCATCGGAATTCCAGGATGAGACTACTCCAATAGTTGTTGGCATCATAATTTGCATAAATCTTGGCAACGTCAAAATTGGCCCAGTGATATCTCCTCCATATGATAATATAGATGGGTCAAAGTTCCAATTTATTGACGAAATCACATTGCTACTGATTAGTGAAATGGACGGAACATTCAAACTTTCGCCTGAATGTAATGATTGAATAGTAAATAGATTTAGATCGATATTCCACTGAGTTTGATTAAATGAGTTCGCTGTTAGGATTATAGGTGAGATTCCGGAAGTTACAGAATAGTCAATATCACTTGGTTGTCCTGATGCGATAGTGATATCTGTATTCCATTGTGTGTTTTCTGGCTGTGTAGGTTGTACGCTTACTCTTTCGAATAGTGTGGTTGCAAATGTGTTCGTTATATCACTGCCATTGACTCCAGTTTCACTTTCAACATTCCAATTTGTTGAAAATAGAATAACTGGGGTTAGCATAGGCTCCGTAACAAATTCACTGCCGGGTTCTCTAGTCAGCCTTTCGGATCCACCACTAATCACGTCTTCTAGATCTTCATTCCATAACATAGCTCTAGGTTCAGTTAATGTAATAATCCTGAAAATTGTGAAAGACGGATATGCGTCCTCGGAATATGAAGGACATGCTGTGTGAGCTACTACACCTTTATTCCAATAACTGTGGATAGTGCTAGGTGTTTCTATGGAGACTTCTTGAATGTTTACATCAGATGTGTAGGTAGGAGACAAGACTTGGGTTATATCGTTTTCATCTACTGA
>NZ_PPEU01000008.1:0-22492 GCF_003056015.1 Candidatus Similichlamydia epinepheli
CAAAGAAACAGACGCATAGCTAATAAATTGGTTCGCAAAAACGACAAAGAAGCCAACAAGATAGCTGATGAAACAGCAGCAGCTTTCTTGATAAAAAATTGTGGGCAAGATGTGCTATCAGATACGTGCATATTTTTTATGTTTTCATAGATGCGTCATTAGAATTATACTATTTTTTAGAATTATACGATAGTTCTAAGATGGCATGAGATTCTACCTCTATTTGAGTTTTTACGTATCATGTCCTTGTAAGTTCTTTTCAATTTATTTGATAGGAATAATAAGGATTATTTAATGCAAATTGAATTTTCCAATGGATTGTAACGCTAAAAATTATTCTGGATTGCGCGCTACTGCTACTGCCTTCGTTATTGAAATTGGCAATAAACTCAGGCGCAACGTTTACATCTCCAAGGCAGACGCTTTTTGTCTTTTCATTTCTCTACTAGACCGCCACCAACAGGGCATATTTCACTTTTGGAGATTTTAAGGAAGATGATTGGTGTTCTTCAGAAGTGGAATAGAATTCAAAGCGCAATTAATTTGACTTTTCTTTCAAATGATGACAGAGAAATTTTGAGCTTAGGTCCAGTGTTATTGAGGATAGAAGAATCTAGGGCAGAAAGTTTTTCTATTCCGTTGCCTGTGTCATCTTTATTGAATATTACTGAGGAGCTATATCTAGCATTTACAACAGTGAATTTATTCACATTCATAAATTCAGATTATCTTCGGGTAATAGATGAATCTTTTAGTGATTGCGGATATATAAACGAAATCCTATCTCTTCAATCAAATTTGAGATCAATATTGACTACTGATTCTACGAGTTTGGGGCCTTACATTCGATCATCCTTACAAACCCCTAATGACCAATTATGGGTATCAAATACTAGTTTTTTCTCAGATGATATATTTGATGGAATTCCTCAAGAGTTGGTTAATTCTTTACAGAGAAGATACAATGAATTGACATCTGCAAACATATCATTTCGCATCAATTCAGGGCGCAATTTTTATAATTTCACTTTGACTTGTTTTTATTTTGCTTTACGTGATGTTTACTATTCTAACCTTTCTCTTAATAATAATTTAATTTTTTGCACTCTCATCTCCAAAAGAATTTTGGAAAGAATTTGTTCACGACTGGATACATTTGCGCATCACGGATCATTTTATTATTTTATTCAGGAATGCTTTCTAGTTTGTGGTCTTATTATATCCGTATTTTCTTCAGCAGATATATCTCAGACATTAATCTTCACAAGAGGAAATAATCGTGAAATGCACCAATGCATTTTTTCCAATTTTGAACTTCTATTATTGTCAGGGCCTTGTCGTGGTCAGATCGCCACAGAAATTGATATATGCCAGCTGTTTTTGAGAATTTATAATGTTGATGGACGAACAAATATTCCGATTTCTGGAATGATTGTAGAATGTTTATCTTCACAAAATATTTTAGGTTCTCATCAGCAATGTTTTATTGAAATTTGGGGTGATTGGTTTAGATATTGTCAAACTCGAATTAATTCTTTCATTAGAACTCACTCATTAATTCAATCACCAAATGCCTTAATAAGCGTAAGAGCATCTTCTTCTCTTTCTGCTGGTGCAGCACTTTCTGCACTTGTCTCACTTGAATCGTTGACAGATGAACAGAGGCTTAACTTGTTGAGTAATGCTTTGTTACGCGCTAGTGAAAGGACAAACCTGGCGGTTCTTTCATCTATATTTGGTAGATTTGGGTGTCAAGATAGTGCGATTAATTTAGTTTGCAGTTTTTTGGAAGAATTTAACAGAGTGCATTTAGAAAGTTCTATTTCTTCGCACATGAACTCATTTCATTCTGTCATTCGTTATCTTCCTTTTTGTGAAAGAGAGTTTACAAGTTTTTCATCTGTTTATCTTATGAGCATGCAATTTCTATCATTTTTTGATGAGGGAAGAATGATAGATGAACTGTGGAATAGTTTACTTTGTTTATTTAACAGATCGAGTATTTTTTCTTTATTGTTGACAGAACAATTGAAATTGTTTTGGTTAAGAATTTTATCTGATCATTCTAATCAACTAGTACAACATTACGCAAGATATGAGGGGTTTTCTTCTTCAACTACCATCCATGATGAAAGAATCGATCATGGTCGTTTGACTCATCCAACTTCTCTCGGACAGCTTTTTGTGCGTTTCCATTTCTCTACTATACCTCCACCAATAGGGCACATTTCACTTTTGGAGATTTTAAAATTAATTATTAATGCACTTGATTGTCAGAATAGATATCAAAACGAAATAAATTCATTTCGCGTCTCACGTGCTGGTTTGGAGATTTTGCAATTGAGACCATTTTTTTTGAGAATGGAAGAATCTCATAGTGAGTCATTTTCTTTAATTATTCCGGTTTCATCTTTATTGACTTTAGTTGGTGAGATTTGTTTAAGTTTTGCAATGCCGGGTGTTTTTGAGTTAGAACAACCAGAAACATCCAATAGAATAAATGAATTCCTTCGTGTTTGTGGTTTAAGTAGAACGAGACATCAAGAATATATCTTATGCTTACAGTCACATTTGAGAGGGATATTAAACACTGAATTAAGCTCTTTAGGACCTTATATTCATTCGTCTTTGCAAGCACCTGATGATCCTTTTTCTTGTTCCATCTTGAATTTTTTATCAGCAAATATGTTTAACAACGTTAGTAATTCATTTGTTAATTTTGTTCTGACGAGTTATGAAGATGTTATGTCTGCATATCAATTGGATAGAATTATAGGGTTATATCATGGTCGTTTTTCATATAATTTGATGTTTTTCTGTTTTATTTCAGCTTTAGTTCGAGCTTCCAGATCGGTTAATTTCCCCATATCTTTTGCGTATTTTTGTAGAATCATGTTTAGAAAAGTTATGTCAAATATCACATGGCGAATAGATCTATTTGCACGTCCTGGATTTTTTTCTTGTTTCATTAGAGAGTGTTTTATAATTTCTGGGCTTATTATTGGTTTGTTTTCAGATAACAACAATCATGATATTTGGGGTTGGTCTATAGGAAGTAGTGAAAGTTTTTATTTATTAAATTTGCCATTTTTTGAAGTTGCTCTTCTGCAAAGGCACGCACAATTTTTCTCTTCTGAAGATGAATGTTCGATGTGTCATCTTTTTCTTAGGGTTTACAATGAAGAAGGAAGAATTGCTAATGCGGATCTCGATGTGCCTTTCGATCGAGATGTACATCAAATGTTGAGGCCTAATTTCGCAGCAGTCTGGAAACCTTGGTTTCGGTATTGTGAACGACGAATACGATCTTTCCTGAGTTTTCAAGAAGAATTAATCGCATCTACCGATTTATTAATAAGATTTAGAACTATTTCATCTCTTTCCGTTGGATCATCAATTTCGCTTCTTTCATCGGGGATGTTGTTAACAGATTCACAAAGGGTTGAGTTATTAAGAAACGCGTTACTTAGTGATAGATGTTTGCCATGTGGACGAAATTGTTTAGATTGGACTTTGCTTTCGTGTTTATTTGACAAATTTTCATGTTCTAATTCTGCAATCGTTCTACTTATTGAGCAATTGAGCATTGTTCTCAAAGTTGGCGGAACAGAAGCGCTAAAACTTGCTTTTCGTTATCTTCCTTTTTGTGAGTCTAGTTTTATCGATTTTTGTTCTGTTTTACTTGCTAGTAGAGATGCGCTTGAATTAATTGATAATTTCGAAAATGGAGTTTATGAACAAACTGCGCTCTTGAGAAATTTGAATTGTTTGTTTGCTAGGTCCACTGTTTCTTATATATTTTTATCAATGGACATCGATGAACTTCTTGAAAGAGCTTTCCGATTTAGAGATAGAAGGGATGTGGTCTCTAGTAGAAGAAGAGAGCGACCTTTTTCACAAGATTCCGATCCGGATGAAGGACCATCAACAAGAAGGGCACGACATTTTTCGCCAGATTCCGATCCAGATGAAGGACCCTCAACAAGAAGGGAGCGACCTTTTTCACAAGATTCCGATCCATATGAAGGGCCCTCAATAAGAAGAGGGCGACCTTTTTTTCAATATTCAGATTCAGATTCAGATTAAGGACCTTAAACAAAAAGGAGCCATTAAAGAAGACAATTAAAGATAAGAGGCGTTGTCTTAATTGCAAATGCCTTTACAACTTTGGATTTGTCTCATCTAAATTAAGTAAGCATATCACAAAGTTGAAAAATGTTTATTTTCCTAAGATTATAATCGTTGCTTTTGTAGCGATGCTAATTGCGATTTTGATTTTTTTAGTTCTAAAAAGTTTGATTGGATTTATTAAAAGGCATTTTGGGATCCTGCACGTGATCATGAAAAAGAGGTAAGGGAAGCAAAAAAGCAACTTAAGTTTTAATTTGAATATATTAGCCGATTTCTCATTTATCAGATATAATACTGATGTTTTCCAAGTGTGATTTGTATTCTTTCGTCTGTAATAGTAGAAATAGAATTTAGTGATACATCCAACTGCTTTCGGACATCCTTTTTTCATATTATGTCTTTCTACCAATCCGGCGCCGGATGGGCATTTCTCTGTTCTTGCACTTTTAAACAGAATTTTTCGTGTTCTTGAGAGTCAGCGCCGATTTCTTAATGCTAGAGGAAGCATTGCTCTCTCGACTGCTGGTATAGAAGTCTTAAGAATGAGCGACTTTATTACAAGAATGGAAGAGTCAGAACAAGTAATGTTTTCTACTCTTTGCCCGGTTTCTTATTTATTGACTCTTTCTGAAGAGATTTGTTTCAGTTATATAATTCCAAATTTATTAAACGAAACTTTTCCAGTATACTCCAATAACATACGTGCACTTCTTTCTGCCTGCGAATTGGATGATCAGAGTCTTATATTTCAAATTCTATGTTTTCAATCTCATTTAAGGGCCATGGCGCACGTAGAAGCAAGAGTTCTTCCCCCTTATATTCAGTTGTCTTTTCTAAATGAGTGTGATCCATTATGGGTTCCAAGTGTGAATTTTCTTCCAGACAATCTTTACGAAGATATGAATCCAGTCTTTTCTAACTCATTTAGAGCGGTATATCACCAATTGTTTGAAGGTAATAATTTATTTGATATCGGGAATATGAATCATGGCCTCGTGTTTTACAATGCCCAAATTTTTTGTTTCTATTCCACCTTATGTAACGTTCCTGATTTGGAAGATTTTCCTATAGAAATGGCATATTTTTGTCGTGTTATGTCTAGGAGATTTATATCGATAATAGGAAGATTACTTAATCCATTTGTACAGCCTGGCTTTTTTTATTATTTCATTCGTGAATGTTTTATAATTTCTGGTCTTATTATAGCTGCCTGTTCCGATATTAACAGTTCTATACTTCAAGGTTGGTCTTGGAGAACGGATTTTAATAATCAACAAGTAGTTTTCCCAATTGTTGAATCCTTGCTGTTATCAATATTTGAACATTCGTTAAATTCCGAAGATACTATGTGTAGGACCTTCCTTAACATCTTTGGCATTGAAGGAAGAAGAGATATATCTTTATCAGGTGTTCTTGACGACGTTATACCTTCACAAAATATTACTCCAAGGTTGCATCCAATTTTTGCTGCAGTTTGGAGGCCATGGTTTCGATTCTGTAGAAGAAGAATAAGTTGTTTTTTAAACCTTCGTGAAGAATTGATTTCATCTTCCAGCACATTGATACGGTTAAGAACGATCTCCTCACTTTCTGCTGGAGCTGCCACTTCTATTCTTGCCTCAAATAGACCTCTTACTAATTTGCAGTCGGTAGAATTGTTTGAGTCTGCATTATTAAGTGATCGAGGCTCGCCATGTGGCGCTAATTGCTTAGATTGGGTTTTGCTTTCCAATCTCTTTTATAGATTCTCGAATAGTAATGCAGCTATAACTCTAATTCACCAAAATGTTTCAATTTTTTGTAGAATCGGAAATTCTAGAAATATGGAGGACCGTGTAACGTCTTTCCGAAACTTCGTTCGCTATTTGCCTTTTTGCGAAAGCGATTTTTGTCAGTTTTGTTCCGTCTTTTTCATGAGTAGGCAATTTCTCTCATTGTTCAATGAATTCCAAATTGGAAATAGGGTAACAGTTGATGAACTTTGGGAATGTTTGTTTTGTTTATTCGCTAGATCTACTATTGCTTCCGTACTGTTAGTGCCTGATTCCATAAATTTTTGGAGAACAATTTTATCTTCATTTGAAAGTCCTAATTCGGATCATGCCAGAGGACGATATCACGATCCAGGAGAGGGCCCATCAACTTCAAAGAGAAGAAGGCTAGAGTAAAATAATTTTTTCATGAATTATATACTTCTAAGTTGTATTCTTTTCATGAAAATTATTTCAATTTTGGGAAGAGAGATAAATATCTCTTTCTAGTTTGCTATTGGATTGATCAAACAATGATATCGTAGCGTTTATTTAATTTGGATTAATCTGCCCAACGACAGTCTAAACAGAATCTAGTGATAAATCAAACCGCATTTGGACAACGTTTTCTTCTCTTTTGCTTTTATACTAGGCCAGCTCCACAAGGGTCTATTTCTATATTAGCTCTTTTAAGACGACTTTTTATCGTTATTGAGAATCAAAGAAGATTCCAGTACATGAATGGATCTTTTCCTATTTCAAGGGCTGCTTGTGAAGTTTTAGGTTTAAGAGAGTTCATTCGTAGAATGGAAGAATCTGGGGAAGAAATATTTTCTGTTCATTTACCAGTTTCCTCTTTATTGATTTTATCTGAAGAAATTTGTTTAACCAATGATTCATCTAATTTATTATCTGAATTATCTCCACTTCGCTCTAGTGATTTGCGATCTTTTCTTTCTGTTTGTGAGTTGGACGATGTTGAATTATTACATCAGCTTGTCTGTTTTCAATCTTATTTAAGAGCAATTCTAAATTTAGAAATAAGTACAACAAGTCCCTATATTGAATTTTCTTACCGAACCCCTCATGATCCATTTTGGAGTTCAAGCGATGTATTTGTTTCATTGGATCTATTTGAAGGCATAGAAGAAGGCTTTGCTGCCAGATTTCTAGAATGTTATCAGTATTTCATGGAAGTTAATAATTTTTTTACGATTGGGACTGCAAATTTCGGTAGTAATTTGTATAGAGCTTTATTAGTTTGCCTCTATTTCTCATTTCGTCATGCTTCTGATTCAGCGCACGTTCCTATAGTGAACGCTCCTTCCTGTAGAGTTATTGCAATAAGGCTTTTATCAAGAATAACTACAAGACTAAACCAATTTGCTAGCCCTGGATTGTTCACTTATTTTGTTCGTGAATGCTTCTTAGTTTCTGGACTTATTTTGGCTGCATTTTCAGATGTTGATGGTTCTCAGGTTAGATTGTCATCTTGGTCAAGCAACGCTGGTAATTTTGGGATCATTGTTCCAATTTTTGAGATTCTTACGTTGTTTGCACTTTCCAGAGAGGTGCATTCTGATCAGTCGATGTGTCGATTATTCATGAACCTTTATTCCATAGATGGAAGAACTGATTCACAAGTTGAGATAGATTTCATTGCCTCGTTTCATTTACAAAATATTATTCCAAGATTAAGTCCTAATTTTGCCGCAGTATGGAGGCCTTGGTTTAGATATTGTAGAAGGAGAATGCGTTCTTTTTTACTTCTTCAAGATTCATTGACCATGTCTACGAGAAACTTGGTTAGCTTAAGGATGATCTCCTCCCTTTCTGCTGGAGTATCCATATTGGCTCTCTCGGAATCACTTGAATCGTTGACAGATTTACAAAGAGTAGAGTGCTTAGGAAATGCTTTGCTTAGAGATCGAGGTCCAGCATGCGGGCGAAATTGTTTAGATTGGGTTTTATTTGAAAATATTTTTGCTCGTTTTTCAGTTCGATCTTCTGTTTTTCAACTAATAGAAGAGAGGATTATCTTGCTTAGAGGATATTCAATTAGTAGGAGTGATAGTCTTCAAATAGAAACATTTCGTGAGCTGATTCGTTTCATTCCTTTTCATGAAAGTAATATACAGGACTTTTGTTCTGTTTTTTTTACTAGTCATAGATTTCTTTCAATACTTGATGGTCAAATTACACATTCAGATAGAGTGAATGCTCTTTGGAGTGCTTTATTTTGTTTATTTGCCAGGTCAAGTCTTTCTGAATTGTTGTTGGGCGATGAGCAAGATGTTTTTTGGAGGCAAATTTTGTCCTTATTTGAGTCTCTTAATACAGATCGAGGACAAGAAGGGGATGCCGACCCGGGAGAAGGGCCATCAACAGCAAAGAGAAGAAGAATTTAATAGATGGTTTAATTCGAACAGACAAAGTTTGTATGTTCATTAAGTTATCTATCCTTATCTCCAAGAATAATATTTTTATTATTCAACTAAATCTATATGTCAATATTTGACATAGAATGTATGGATTTATACCGATGAAACCATACAAAAATGCATAGTTAGTTTGTTTTATAAAAACCTAATTGAAGTAGCCGCTTTACTTAGGTTATTATTTGTTGATGTTACGAGAAGTTTCTACCAATTTATTCTTTTTAGTTTGCATACCTTCCAATGACGATTTTTCCGAGTCAAACGCTTCACTTCTATCTGTCTTAAGAAGAATATTGAACCTATTGAATAGGGTTTCTCTTCTTGTGCCTTCTTCTAGTGATCTTTTGATTGATGATCTCTTAAATTCTAGTAGAGATATTTCTAGGTTGAGTGGCGCAATTCAATTACTAGATTCCGAAGAACAAATCAGGATTCCTGTTTTTGTGCCATTAGGTGCTTTACTGGAATGTACTGAATCTTTGTTGCAAGTTGCTACTTTAGTGGAATTAGGGCACGGGGAAGCGTCATTGAGAGCTTTACTTGCTCCTGAAGAAGGCAGAAATCATCTGAGAGGGGAGGTTTGTCTTTTACAGTCGTATGCACGGCATCTACTCCAGGAAACACTGGAAACGCCCAATTACTTTCGGCTCCTATAGGAGAAGCTGTCTCATTGTTACCAACTTCGGTTTTGTTAGATACAGACTTAAGATCAAGTTTTGTTTCATGTTACAGCGATGAAATTGCTAATCTTTTGCCTGGTTTTAGGGGAATTGATTGCTTTTGCGATAGTTTTTGCTACGTTCTTTGTCGTTCTATTGTTCGTTTCGTAACGGAAACAGGCAACTTTGCTGCTGGTCAAATTATTTCTGAAAGATTTGTGAATCATCTTGGCGAGCGCTTGAATCGTTTATCAAATGTTGAATGTTTCCCATATTCAGTTGGAATGTATTTCATTTTTACTGGTCTTATGATTGAAGCCTTTTCTGAGACCGAAACGGGTGAATTACGCGGTTCAGTAATTCGTGTGTCTATCAATGGAATTGGCCAAGTAAGAATGCACCGTTTCTATCCACGAGTAGAAATGGAACTTCTCTCGAATTTGCGTGGATCTTCTCCTTTATCTGGATCAGCTTTATCTCAGTTATTTTTGAGATTTTACACTTCTACAGGACGAAACACATCTTCAATATGTACTTTCCCACCAATTACAAGAGTTCGTCCAGAAGTAGAGGGACTTTTGGAGCATTTGCTTGCTCATTGGCTTGCATTTTGTAATGTGCAACTTATTAAAACCAGAGAATTTATAGAAATTAATGAACATTATCTAACTCTTCCACATTCAGTTTCGAGTCCTTTATCTAGGAGAAATCAAATTCATTTCTTAGGTGAAATATTAGGAATGAGACTTGAAGAGGACTTGAGATCTACTGATATCAATCAATTGCTTCCAAGTGGGTTCTATTCAAATGAAGCCTATAGAAATATTGTCCAAGAACATGTTCATTTGCAACTTAGAGAGTTGATAGATTCCTGGGGGGCTAGACACACTTCACATCGTTTGCAATCGCGCTTTACTCTTGTTTTGCGACTTTTACCATTGTGCGAAGATTCCATTATAAGATTTGCTCAAATGCGAATCACCATGAAACATGTTTTCTATAGTTTAAATCAGTGGCTGACGCTTAGCAATGGTGATTCTAGTGAGGCCTTTTATCCTGTTTTGCAGGGAATTTTAATGCTTTTTAACTTGAGCAGTGTAAATTTGTTTCAAGACCAAAGCAATGAAGTTTTTTGGAGAAGACTCATAAGGTTTGTATTTTGTGGTAGGCAAATAAGTCTATTAAAGAGGGATGTGTCAACTGGAATGCCTTTCCTTTTGTGTCATTTGCCCTTGCATCCAATTGGAGAAGGAAGATTTTCTCCATTGGAAATTATTCAATCGATTCTTGATTTGTTGATTAGACAAGAGGCGTGGTTTTTGTTTGATCGAATGGCTTCTTTTACTCCATCTAGAAGAAATGTGATGAGACTGTATAGAGCTATTTCATGGGGGAACATTGAAGGGATATTTGGTACACATCAAGCGTTACCGATTGCTGATCTTTTAGAAGTAGCTGAAGATCTTGTGTCTATGTGTAATTTTACAATTTTATTTTCTCCTTATTTGCCTACAGAAGTTGAAAATGTTAGAGAATGTGTAAATCAATCCAATTTGACTCAAGATATTTATCGGAATTTAATTGTTCTACAATCTTATTTGCGACAAGCATCCTGCTCTAGTTCATCCATTTTATCGTCTTCCAGTGATGCATATTTTTCCTTCCCTAATGACACTTTTTACCAAAATATTGATGAATTTCTGGATAAAGTTTTAAGTGGATTTTCTGAGGATGAATTGCTCGGATTCAGATATGAATATAGAAGCTTCATGATGGAATTAACAAATGCAAATGTTTTCATTAGGAGTCGGCCTCAGTTCATATCCATGATTGTCAAAGTGTTTTTCACGGTTCTGCGAGGCTGGACTGAATCATTACATGATTTAAGTGTTGAACATCTTGAATTGCTATCACGACTTTCTACAAGCTTTGTGAATGAATTAAGTATCATTTTAGAGCCGTTTTCTGGTCCTGAATTTCTTTCATACTTGATTTGGGAGATTTTTAACATCTCAGGTGTCATTCGAGCTTGTTTTTCTGATGCCATACAAGAGGATGGAAATAGTTCTTCTCCTATTATCATGTTGAGAATTGAACAACGTGGATTAATGACAGCTTATACTTATTCTATTGATGAGTTTCATCTTCGTTTATTTTGGAGATCTTTGGAAAATCGTTCGATTGAAGCTCTTTGTAGGTCATTTTTATCTTTATACACACCTTTTGGACGTAATCAGGAAGCTAATTGGCCATTCACCAGCCCTCATCATATTTTACCTGAGCTCTCTCTTCCTTTTAGTAAAGTCTTTGAACCTTGGTTTCATTATTGCGAGAGGTTAATGGCCCCTGTCCTACTTACTAGTCGCATGTCGGTTGATCTTGTAAGACGGCTTAGATCTTATTCCTCCCTACAATCAGGAGCAGCTTTGGTTGCTTTGGATCTATCAGACCCTAATGACGAAGCACACTTACAATTATTAGACACTGCATTAAATAGCGTGGAAGAGAGATTCACTGGATCTGAAGAAAATTTCAGAAGTATTGCTAGGAGATGGGGCGATCATATGTCTTTGTCTATGACGTTTTCAAGGTATTCGCGTTCAAACAACGTCGAATTGCGTCTCATTTTATTAATTAGAGATCTGATGTCAATTTTGGATAGTGAAGTGATGTCGTATGATAACCTTGTAGAGGCAGAGTCAATTCTTGTTAAATTAACTCGTTATATGCCTTTCTATGAGCAGGAATTCCAAGAATTTTGCCGAATAAGACTTATGAGTCATCATTTGATAAGTTGTATTCTTTCTAACGAAGTTATGGGTAATTTCGCCGGAAGACAACAACTATGGAATGATTTTATGGCATTTTTTCTATCTTCCACGCTATTTAATGCAGTGTCTAAGTGTCTTTGATGAAGAGGGTATGATTGCCTCTTGTTTTAGAAGAACAATAGAGTTTCTCGGAGTGAGATTCATTGATGAAGATCAATTGGTTACTTCTTCTGATGTGTCTGTCTCTCAGGATGAAACCGTTATCTCAGAACAGCAAAGTACTTCAGATGAAGATTACGACGATATGCCACCTCTGGAAGATTAAGAGCCATTTCATATAAGAAATTTAATAATTTAATTAGATGTCTAGATATAGACCAGTCAAGAGATGTCTTATTTGTCAGAATTTTTAAAAGATTCAATAAGAAACTTATTGTAATAATTAGCTTCAGTTTAGCTAATATATTTTTATGCTAAGAGAAGTTTCTACAGGGTTTTCTTTTTTAATCTATGAATTTTCTGTTGATGAGCTTTCCAGGGATGATGGATTATTTCTAACCTAATAATATCTCTTCCACAAAAAATAGTTTTAAGAAGGATATTAAGCCTGTTAAAGCGAATTGCTCTCCTGAGACCTATCGAAAGAAATAGCTTATATAACGATCTTTTACTTTCGGGAAGAGATATTATTAGGTTAGATAACGTCATTCAATTAATAGGCACAGAAAATCAAATTTTAACCCCAATTTTCGTTCCGTTATTTGCTTTTTTGGAATGTACAGAGTCTATTTTGAGAGCTTCTGCCTTAATAGAGGTTGGAGTTGGGGCGGAGCCCTTGCGAAGTCTATTATTTTCTGAAGAAGAAAGTGGTAGGCTTAGAGGAGAGCTTTGTCTTTTACAATCTTACACAAGACATTTGTGGATGGAAGAAAGTAGAGGTGTCGTTCCTTCTTTTCATATCGATTATTTATCCGATCCTGTACTGATTTCAGGTTCTACAGAAGAGCACATCTCTTTTTTGCAAGACACTTTGAATTTTGATGAAAGACAAACATCAAGATTTTTATCATGTTACAGGGAAGAAATATCTAACACTTTACCAATGGTAAATGAAGGAGCTCGTTTTTTCTGCGATAGTTTTTCTTACGTTTTTTGTCGTTCATTGGTTCGATTCGTAACTGAGACGGAAGACATTCCTACTGGATTGATCATCTCCGAAAGATTCGTGGCGCATCTTGGAAGTAGGTTGATAGGATTTTCTAACGTAGAAAGTTTCTCTTATCTAATAGGAGAGTTGTTCGTTTTTACAGGACTTATGATTGAGGCCTTCTCTATACCTATAGATGAAAGTTCGACTGAGCCAGTAATTCGTCTATCTATGGATAGAGGAAATGAATGCACGATTTATCGCTTATATCCTCATTTGGATGTAGAACTTCTCTCAAATTTGCGTGAAGATTCATCTCTATCCCTAAGAGTTTTAGCTAAACTCTTTATGAGATTCTATACTCCAAGGGGACGAAACAGAGAGGTAACATGGCCTTCCGTGGCAAGCACAAGAGTTCGTCCGGAGACAGAAGGCCTCTTAACACATTTGCTTTCACGTTGGCTTGCTCATTGTAATTCTCATCTTGTTAGAGCAAGTTTTATTTTAGAAAGTCATAACCATTATGATCCAATTCCACATCCAATTGATGCACCTTTATCCACCAGAAATCAACTTTATTTTCTTGGCGGTGTGTTGGGTATGAGAGTTGAAGAGGCGTTAACTTGTGCTGATATTAGTAGATTTTTGACAGACGGATTTTATTCAAATGAACGGCATAGAAATTTAGCAAGAGAACAAGTTCGAACGCAAATTCGAGAATTGATTTCTTGCGAAATGAGTGAGGGGTTATCGCCTTGTTTGCAATCTTGCTTTACTCGCATATTACTTCTTTTGCCGTTATGCGAAAATTCTCTTTTAGGATTTGCTCAAATGCGAATCACCATGCAACATGTTTTCTCTCAATTAAATGAATGCATTCGGATTGGTGATGGAAACTCTGAGAATGTAACTCAAGCGATCTTGGCTCTTTTTAGCTTGAGTAGTATGAATTTTGTTCAAGAACAAAGAGAGTCATTTTCTTGGAGAGAGCTTCTTAATTTTATTTTTTGTGGAAGAAATATAACTTTTGTAAAAAGAGAAATATCAACTGGAATGCCTTTTCTTTTGTGTCATTTGCCATTGACAGCTAATCGAACAGGGAAATTTTCTCCACTAGCTATTATTCAAGCAGTGTTGGATATTTTGATCAATCAAGAGGGCTGGTTTTTTTTCCAAAGATCTTTCGTTACACCATCTAGAAGAAATATAATACGTTTATTGAGATCGGTTTCTCGTGGAAATACAGTAGGGGTTTTTGGCGCTGTTCAAGTTTTTCCTATTTCTAGTATGTTGGAAGTACTCGATGATATTTTTTCCATGTTCAATTTCGGTGTCTTGTTTAGTGATTATTTGCCTTTAGCTGTCGAAAATATTACAGATTGCCTTGAAAGTTCTGGAGTTACTTCAGAAGTGGCCGAAAGTATACTTTTCTTACAATCTTACTTAAGACATGCGTGGTGTTCTGGATCGTCTAGTCTATCATCGGATATTGAACCAACTCTTTCTTTTTCAAATGACCCTTTTTATCAAGACGTCGATCTCTTCATAAGTAGAGTTTTAATAGAATTTTCGCCTGTCGATCTAGTGTTTTTTAGATTTGAGTATAGAAGCTTTATTGCAATGTTGGAGAATTTAGGTGTGCCTGTGCGTAACAAGCCTCAGTTCATATCCATGATTGTGAAAATATTTTTCTCTGTATTGCGAAATTGGGTTGCCTCATTACAAGACATATCCTCAGAGACTCTTGACCTTCTAAAAAGACTCTCTAAAAGTTTTGTCAATGAATTAAAAATTGTTTTAGAACACTTTTCTGGACCTGGATTCTTTCAATACTTGATATGGGAATTGTTCAATATTTCAGGTGTTATTTGTTCTTGTTTCTCTGAGGAAATTGGTGAAAACAATTCGGAAGACTCTCCAATTGTTAGGCATACAATTGCAAGTCTTAATTCAGAAATGTCGTACACTTATGCTATCAATGAGTTTTATTTGCGTTTCATATGGAGATCCGAAGATACACGTTCCGCTGAGTCTCTTTGTAGGTCTTTTTTATCCCTCTATTCTCAATCTGGTCGTAACGAAGAGAATGATGGCTGGCCATTCCTAAGCCCTCATCGTGTTGTGCCTAGTCTGCGGACGTCTTTGCATGTAGTCTTTCAGCCTTGGTTTGAATGTTGTGAGAGTTTAATTCATCCAGTTTTGAGTGCTTGCCAGATGTCATTGGATTCTTTAGTAAATGTTAGATCTCACTCTTCTTTAAGTTCAGGCGCCGCTTTGGTCGCGTTAGAGAATAGTGTCGTCAGTGGATTAGAGCATTTGTGTCTACTGGAAATAGCTTTAAATTGGTCAGATGAATCAGAGGTTGGGTCAAATAGTGGCAGTGAAGAAACTTCACATGAAGATCTCTTTAGGACTAGCGCGTTATGGATGCAAAATGTGTCCCTTCGTGAGACGTTCAATACTTATTCACAGTCAAGAGATTCTAGTTTATGTCTTATTAAGTTGATCAAATCCCTAATTGCAAAATTGGATAGTCATCTTTACTCAAATGAAATCATTATTCACATTGAGGTTCTTTTAACAAAAATAATTCGTTATCTTCCTTTCTGCGAAGAATCGTTTGAAGCTTTCTGTCATATGAAAGCAATGAGTCAAAGTTTGTTAAAGGACCTGTTTTCTAACAATATTACAAGTACGTTTACTGGAAGAGAACAATTGTGGAATGATTTTATGGCATTTATTTTGTCTTCCGGATTCCGTCAGCTATTTTCTGGAGACATTTTGTATTCTTACCTTAGAATAGCAATAGAAGTATTTGGAATCAGATGGACTGAGGAAGAGAGAAGATTAAGTCGAACTTCGATCTCAGAGCCTATTGTTCAAGAGGAAGCAGATGTTGAGGCAGAACGTCAAGACTCTGATTCCGATACATACGATGACATGCCACCTCTTGAAGACTAAGACTAAATCTACCGAACGGCAAAGCGCAATTTTGGTAACAGTGATAATTTTGCATCCATGAGGGTTAAATTGAGAATAATTATGAATGTGTTTCGAATCGGATTTTTTGTAGTTGCCTCGTCAGGACATGCAAAATTTTTGAATACAAAAAGAAACAAAATAGCAAAAAGAGATAGGCTCAATAAAGAGATGTAACAGGCAAATGTGACCAAAGCGAAATCTTTCGTTGTCTTTGTCATGATCGAGAATGGTAAAATCTTGAGTATGCAGTCCATGCAAATATACGTCATTATGAAAGATTGAAACCATTGGCCGATAGTACGTGTACAGTTTTTCGCGAATTTAATTAAAAAATTTTCACTTATTGATTCAATTGAACGATCAAATAGATGACTCAATAACGAGATAGAATGAATTGCCATGCTTATTAATGCCAAAACAGTAGAACAATAGAAATACATATGAAAAAGGATAACATTTGTAGTTCTAGCTCCATGGAAAGAGAGCGAAGCAACCATCGCTGACGAAGAAATATCTGCTACCATTTTTGACAATGAGATATGTGGTGCTATTTTCATTGGAAAAAACCTCCCTGCTCGTGGCATCTGTTTGTTTTGGCTGTGATCAATACGGGAACAGATTGTTCATTTATATTAACGCCGTTTTTTATAAAAAAGTAGATGTTCATTTGTGTTGCTTATCCATTAAGTTCTAGCTCTTTCATTCAAAAAAATGTTATAAGATTATTCCGATTATTAGAGAAATAAACAGATTATCCAGATTTTTGCTTTTTGCTCTCGTTTTCTATTGTAAATAACGAAAATTATCAACTGAACTTGTGATCCATTCTACTGCTTTTGGCCAGGCATTTTTAATTTTTAATTTTTCGACTCGACCTGCACCAGATGGGTTTATTTCACTTTTTGATCTTTTCAGACGAATTTTGGTAGTTCTTGAAAATCAGATTGCTTTTAGAAGGTTTCCATCAGCTTTTTTGCTATCAGATTCAGGATTAGAAGTTTTAAGAATGAGATCCTTTTTCAGGATAATGGAGAGATCTAGACAAGAGAGTTTTTCTTTATATATTCCGGTTTCATCTCTATTAGTCCTATGTGACGAAATTTGTTTCATTCATGCAACGATGGACTTATTATCCGAGTCATTCCCAATATACACCATTAATTTACGTTCCTCTCTTACTGCTTGTGGATTAAACAATTTAGGCTTTATTTATGAAATACAATGTTTACAATCTTATTTGAGGGCAGTAGTAGCATCAGAAACATATACTCATGGCCCTATCATTCCATTTTCTCTTAACATTCAGAATGATCCTTTTCTGACATCAAGCCACACATTTTTTCCAATAGATCTTTTTGAGGGAATTGAAGAAGGGTTCATTTCAAGAGTTCGGTTCGCTTTCATTATGTTTATGAATAACTGTAGATTCTTTGAAATGGAAAATAATAATAATGGAATTTCTACATATAATCCGATACTTCATTGTTTTTTATTTGCATCACATGTCGCTTCAGATTTTGGACCATGTTCAATGGTTCATTTGAATTTCTGTCGTACTATGTGGAGAAGGGTTTTAGCAAGAATTATAGTGCGACTAGATCCATTTGCGAGACCTGGCCTTTACCATTATTTCATTCGTGAATGTATAATGATTTCTGGACTTATTGTAATTGCATTTTCTGACGCTAATGGAGCTCAACACAGAATATTATATCGATCAAGTAATGCAGGTAGTCAAGGAGCAGTCTTTCCTATTTTTGAAGTTTCTGCCTTAGCGTTTTTTTCAAGAATGTCGTTAAATTCTGGTGACAGAATATTAAGCTTTTACCAAGAAATGTACGACTGTGATGGAAGATCTGGCACAATGGCCAGCTCTTTTTTTGGTTCACAAAGTATCATTCCACATTTGCGTCCCATTTTTGCCGCTTTTTGGCTTCCTTGGACTAGGTATTGTAGAAGCCGATTAAGTGTTTCTGTAAGAGTTCAACGGTCGTTAAGACTATACCCAGACAGATTTACATGCCTGAGAACTCTTTCTTCTCTTTCTGCTGGTACTGCTCTTTCGATTCTTTCATCACGTCTATCATTAACTGATGAACAACGAGTAGATTTATTGAATAATGCCTTGTTGCATGATCGAGGCCCACCGTGTGGCAGGAATTGCATTGATTGGATTATTCTTTCGAATATTTTCGACCGTTTTTCTTGTAGAGAGTCTGCGCGTTCTTTAGTTTTAGCAAGATTAGGCCTACTTCGTAGAAGAAGTGACGTAGAAAATATGAATTTTTCAAGAATAGAAATTTTTCGTGCGTTGCTTTTTGCGCTTCCTTTTTGTGAGTTCAGTTTCATTAGTTTCTGTTCTGTTGTTTTTATGAGACAGCAATTCTTGTCTTTACTTGATGATGAAAGAGAAAGAGGTGCTGTCGGTAGACTCAATGTACTATGGTCGCATTTGTTTTCTTTATTTGCTAGGTCTCATCTTTGTGTATCATTATTTTTTGAAGGATTCCAAGATTTTTGGAGAGAAAATTTGACTTTATTTGAAAATAGGGCTCTAGATCGTGAACCAGAGCAACATTCCGATCCGGAGGAAGGCCCATCAACTTCAAAGAGAAGAAAGATGTAGTACAAGTGGTATTCGATTTATTTATCATTATTTCGATACAATATTTTTTTAAATCTGTTAAATAAAATTGGATTGTTTACAGTTCCGGTGATCACCCAAATTTCTTTGATTCCATTATTGGTAGCCCTTTCTATATAAAGAGAGAGTTCTTTGTAAGAATCTATCTGTGAAACAAGTATCAGAAGAGTAGAAGTTAATTGTGAGCTTTTGAATGTTTTGTATCCTAGGCTTTCAATGAAGGGACAGCATAATTCTGATTCACATTTGCGAAGTGAAATAACTGCATCTACCGATCTAGGTTCTTGTAGCCATTTTAACATCATCCAATGCGATAACAATGAAAACGTATTATCTGAATGTAATGATTTGATGAGAGACGAACCTGGCCCTTCACAATCAAATAATACTAGCATCCAATCTGGGCAAGCTTCATGTTGTTCATATAAAACTAGGTGTGATCCACATTCCCTGCAAAAGAGATGTGGATATTTGAGAGGATGTTTGCAGTGAAGGCAGCGAGGTGGCCTGAGTATAAATCCAAGCCACTCCAATATTTTTTTCAATATGCTCTTCCAATCAAGACTCGAGAAGAAATAGATTGTCCTGAAAAAATACATGTTCCACATGTTGTCTCTTCAAGTGGAAGGCAACGGGGCGTTACATGAAAACGTTCCTTTAAGTCAGTGGAAAGTTCATCAGAGCAATAACAAAGTGCGAGACCAGCGTTCTTATTCTCGAAAAAACGTTCGAACTCCTCTTTTGAGTGAACCTCATGGATGCCCTCGATGGTTCTTTTCTTTGAACGATGTAAAATTTCTTTTTGTATGCTTTCTAGTAAGAAAGGTGCTTCATGTAGGAATTTCTCTGTAGAAATGGATATTTTGTTTTTTTGTAGGTCTGTTCTTTCTATCCATCTAAGTGAGTTGCTGGAGACTTCTTTGGGGCCAATCTCTAGTATGAGAGGCACTCCTTTTCGTATCCAATTCCATTTCTTTTCTCCTCCGCTCATGTCTTTTTGATCGAACAGGACTCGTAAAGATTCTCCTTGAAAATGAATAGATTTTAATTCTCTTTCTAATCGTTTGCAAAATTCGATCACAGTTGTGTCATCTTTGTATCGATGTACGGGCAGAATAATTATTTGCTTTGGTGCAATTGTAGGAGGCAATATCAAGCCATTATCATCTCCATGAGAAAGAATACACCCTCCAATCAGACGCGTAGATACTCCCCAAGAGGTCGTTTGAGCGTAGGCAAGGTTGCCTTTCTCATTCGAAAACTGAATGTTGAATGAGCGAGCAAATGTTTCTCCAAAAAAGTGTGATGTCCCCATTTGTAATGCTTTGTTATCTTGCATCAAAGCTTCAATACAATAAGTTTCTTTGGCTCCAGGGAACTTTTCAGATTCTGTTTTTCTTCCTTTGATTGGATGAATAGCAAGTGTATCACGGATAAAACGTTCGTACACATCAAGCATTGTTCTTGTTTCAATAAGCGCTTCTTCTTCTGTTGCGTGAGCAGTATGTCCTTCCTGCCAAAGAAATTCTGATGTGCGCAGAAATGGCCTTGTGCGCATTTCCCATCGGACTACATTCGCCCATTGGTTTATCAGCAGAGGAAGGTCACGATAAGAGTGAACCCATCTAGAGAACATCTCTCCAATGATAGTTTCTGAAGTTGGGCGCACGATCAAAGGTTCTGCAAGTGGCGCTGCGGGAATGAATTCTCCATTCTCATTTTGCTCTAACCTTCGATGGGTTACTACAGCACATTCTTTAGCAAAACCAGATACGTGTTCAGCTTCACGGTCAAAAAAATGTAATGGGACAAACAGTGGGAAATAAGCATTTTCATGTCCGGTATCTTTAATGGCACGGTCTAGGATAGATTGAATTCTTTCCCATATAGCAAAGCCCCATGGTCGGATAACCATGCATCCTTTTACTGAGGAATGATCGGCAAGTTCTGCTTCTTTCACAACTTCGTGAAACCAATCATTAAAATTTTCGTTTCTCGTTATAGAAATCGATGTCTTGCTAGAGCCATTCGACATTAGCCTACCTCCTTTTTACTAAAGAGTAAGAGCTGTAGCGTTTTATCTGAAACTATAGAGAAGAAGTGTCGCTGCGCAAGCAACATTAAGTGATTCTTTTTCTGTTGGTATCCATACTTTATTAAAAGTAGATGGCCATTCAGGAGAAACTCCTTTCCCCTCATTACCTATGACCAAAAAAATAGAACTACTAGCTAAAGATGAAGGAGGGGAAAGAGAGCCTTTTTTGTCTGTTACCCATATTTGATCGGTTGGGGTCTTTTCTAAAAAAGATTTAATCGTTGTTTTTTTGATAGGTAGCTCAAAGATACCGCCTCGAGATGCGCGAATAACTTTAGGATGATATGGATAGCAAGAGTTGGGAGTGTAAAAGATGCCATTCCATCCGAATGCTAAGCATGAACGTATTATCATACCAAAATTGCCTGGGTCTTGAATGGTATCTAGGAAAAGAAATCGACCCGATACAGGCATGGAATAAGGCTTGCAACTTCCAATGGCGCAAACTCCTTTGAAGGTTTTTAGACCTGAAATCTTTTCTAAAAGATTTTGCGATAGAAGGTGTGGCTCTGGAAAGAGTGATTTGATTGAGTAGTTATTAATCCACTTATTTAGAAGTTTAATTTCAGAAGAGAAAAGTAATTTTGGAATAAAAACATCTATGGTCTCCTCCAAAAGGTCTTCCCCAGCTAAAAGAAAGGAATCATGATTTTGTTTGATTTGCTTCTTCCACAATTTGAAGCGAGCATTAGAACGACTGACGATAGCCTCAACCATTCTATCTTTCCTATTGTTTATAAGTTATTATTTTTTGATAAAAGACTACCTGTTCATTGTATGCATTCTTATAAAAATAGATAAAGAGATGATGAATTAAGTTGCATTTGCTCTCGTTTATGTTCACAAGCCTGAAGGCCCCTCTCCTGGATCGTCATTATCTTCATCACTCTCGGATGGCTCTCCTTCACCGCATGTAACTGTTTCCATTGTGACTTCGTCCTGGCCTCTAGGCTCCGAAGTCTCTTCACTTGAAGAAATGGATGTTGTAGAAGTTGACGAACTTGGTCGTTCTAATGCTCCACTTGGAGGAACAAGAGTTGACATAAATGATATCAGTGTCGAGACAAATGTTGTAGACAATGCTACGCCCTGTTCCCAACTTCCGCATGATGTGTGTGAGCTTACGAATGATTGGAAACAGAACAAGAAGATACTTGTAGATAAGAAAATAATAAACATAACCAATCTTTCGACACACGATTCTGACGGGGAAAGAGAAATCAATAAAGCTTCAAGTAGTTGAAAAAAAATTACGAAAAATATCACAAACAGAGAGCCTGCTGTTTGTATACATGTCATCCAATGTGGGCCGCTAGTAGTGTTGACAGTTGATGCAGTCGTGCTGCAAGCTGAACCAGATTTGAACACCCCATTATTACAGTGTTCACGGGCATACATGAACGGAAGAGTGGCGCAACAAATCACTGCAAAAAGCAGGGCTACCAGACAAATTACAACTAAGACAGTTCTTGACAATCCACTTTGGCTGAAAAGCCCCCTCTTCCTATTTGGCGGATTGTTACCGTTGCTTCCTGCTCCCGACGAACTTGATGAAGTTAGAGATGAATAGTCCAATTTGAGATCTTTAATGTAGAATAACCGCGAGACAGGCTACATTATGAGATTATTTTTTCGATATAGTAAAATTATACCGCATTGATAGGTTTTTATATTTGCGTTTGAATAACATTCTTTATCGACAAACACTTTGATGTATATAGAACTGAAGATGCCTATAATTTTTTATAAGATATCGATTATGCCCCTCTCAGTCGCAATGGCGGGAATCGCGGCCTGTCAACTGGTAGAACTTCTCTTATGGGAGGTCTAGAAGGTCTTCTAGGCCGTTCAATAACCTCTAACATCTCTTCACC
>NZ_PPEU01000009.1:0-19737 GCF_003056015.1 Candidatus Similichlamydia epinepheli
CTTTCATGATGAATTGTTCAGTTGTTCTTTTCTCAACTGATAGAAAAAGAGCATACTATCATATGCTCTACACACGATGAGAGGCTGTTTTTAGAAGCTTCACAAATGCTTGAAATTCAAGCTTCTATAAACGATTTCGCGTCTATCTCTTCTTATTTTCTTTAGAAACACCTTGTCATTCTCTTTGTGACAGGACGAAATGAGGGAACAGACTGTGCACGTGATGAAGAAGGAGAAATAAACTCTTCTGAGGACAAGAATTCAAACAAATCAATATAACGACTTATTATCTCTAAGTTCCAAGCTTGAATTGCATCTGAATCAGATATGGAATTGAGAGGCTGAAAAACAGCATCCTTCAAGCAACTGGACGAGGAAAATAAGGACATACACTCTTTTGAAAAGTCAGGATTAAATCTCCTTGTCAGTTCACAAACTCTTAGGAAAAGAGAAGGAGTTTTGTGAAGAACTTGTTTATATGCCAGCAAACAATTATTAAAAATTTGTTGCAATAGCTCAATCCGAGACCAATCAAATTCAAAAAAGAAAAGAGAAGAAGGCAATTGAAACTTAGATAGACAACGTGTCATCAAAAAAATTGCAAACAACCTGTTGAAATGGAAAAGAACAACTGAACAATTCATCATGAAAGGATCATTTGCAAAAAATGTGACGAATCCTTCCAAATCATGACATACGAAATAGGTGTAAAGAGAAAGAATCCTTTTTAAGAGAAAAGAATTAAATTTCTTTTTGGTAAGATCGCAATCAAGTTCCTGAACAATTTTGCGAGATACATCTAGTTCTCCCAAAGCAATCAACCCGTAAATAGCATGAAAAATTCCCTCTGGGGAAATAAAGTCTTTTTTTAAATAAGACTCTAATAAAACAGAGAGCGAAACTGGATCCTCTAGAATGCAAGCAAGTTCCACCGTCCTTCGGAAATGAAGTTCTTCCTGACTGATTGATTCCCATGGAGCTGGGTCGAAAAATGGTGGCCTTAAAGAACCTGCTCTCAATGCAGACAAAGCTTCTTGAAAATCCTTCCTATTCAATTGCTCAGGAAAATTTCTTGCTATCATAAGTAGAAATCTAGCTCTTACACGCTCATCTTCTTCTGACAGTATTTGTGTCGTTCGTGCCATGCAAAAACATTTAAATACAAATTGATCTTCCTCAGATTTCAGAAGATGATAGGAGAATTCCAAACAGTTTACTTCTTCGAAAAAATCACCCGAGAATCGGTAAAAAAGAGCTTTGCCAATCCAATGTTTCAACAGAAAATCATGTCCACGAAGAGCGTTGAATGTTTCCCAAATTTGTTGTGACAAATGTGTTTCTTGTTCTTTTATCGAAGCGTTTCTAGTATGCTCGTAACGACCAAGGAGGATCACTCCAGAGCGAAAGTAAGCTTCTCTGGCCTCATCATATCCAGCAAGTGCCCACCAAATTCTACGATATTCCTCTAAGGCTTCCTCTTGCGCTCCACTCCTAAGAAGTGAGTCTGGCACCTTCAAACAGCATTGCTTTAGCATTAAATCGTTTGAATAGATCTTACATCGTTTTATCGAGATAAGAGCCGTATTATAGACAAATCCAAACCTAGCCCCCATTGAAGGGAAAATTTTCGGATATGTCTTTCTCTCGCCTGATCCAATAGAAAAATGAATATCACGATCCTCGAGCTCAATGGTCAGATTAACGATGTATTCAGAAAATGAACCACCAAGATCTGGAATTTCAAATAAAATTGTCTTTCGATAGTAAAGGAAGCTAGGGATATCGTCCTGAAAAGAAACCCAAAGGAAACAACCAGTGAAAAACAAGTCGTTTTCTTTTTTCATAGGTTCTAATAAATCAAACGACACTCCAAAGCCGATTGCGCTTTTCTCCCTCTTTAATTCTATTTCTAATCTAGAGCTCGTTTTTAAAAGAGGCTTAGCTAAGAACCCATGTGCAACTTCACCATTAAGCCTCGTATCAAAACCAGAAAGAGAAAGTTTTTCATGATAGACTTTCCAATCTATAAAATTTCCTATGTCTAATTCCTGAAGAGAAGGAGAAGAGGCTGTTCCAGCAAAAAAAACATTTAAATTGTCTATAAGATCCTGTACAGAACCATAGCGCGAAGACGGCTCACGAGCCAAACTTTTTTCCAAGATCCTCATCAAAATGTCAGGCATTTCAAATTCAGAAATACTCTTTCTAGGATCTTCCCACGCTTCTGTTTTCCATCTCTTCTTAAAATCCCTTACCCCTTTTCGAGAAAAAGGTAGATGGCCTGCTAAAATGAAATAGAAGAGAACGCCTAAACTATATAAATCACTCTGTTCTGTCTCCTGTTGAAAGAATCTTTCTGGTGCGATGTAATTCAAGGTGCCGGGGCATCTGCCCAGAGAAGGCATTCGTCTATCCAGACAATCATTAAGACAAATTTTCTGTTCATCATGCTTTCTTTGAAATGGTCGCGCCAAACCCCAATCGATGATGATAACTTGACCAGAAGAGGAAAGCATAATGTTTTCTGCCTTTATATCCCTATGTAGAATCCCAGCTTGATGGACATAAGAAATTCCATGACACACCTTCAGAAAGAATTTAAGAAGCTTTCTCACACTTTCCAAAGTTCTACACGATTGATGATGCACCCGAATTACTTCTTTAAAGTTCGATCCTGTCACCAAAGGCATTGTGTAATAAGGAATTCCGTTTTCCTCACCCACTTCAAAAATAGGAATAATCGAAGGGTGAGAAAGCCCAGCTAGAATAGTTCTTTCACCCAAAAATCGATTCTTCATATGCGTTTGACCTGCAAGATCAGAACGAACGCGCTTTAACGCAATTTTTCTTCCTAGTGAGTTATCAAAGGCCTCATAGACCTCTCCCATGCCTCCTTTGGCTAAGAGTCTAATCAACTGATATCGATTGAAATATGTCTGTTGATCATTACAGCTTTCACCCATTCGATCGCGCTCCGTCCAGACAAGAGGTTAAGTCCTTACAAATCAGGACTATAGAGTTTACAATAGAAAAGGAAACACTTGCATCAAGATGCGAAATCAAACCTATGTTATTCTCCGAATCATTTGATACGAGTTCGGTAGGCGGGTCAAAATGCAGTGCACACAATCTAGGTCAAATGAAAGACCTAACCCAAAACATTATGACCATACAAAGTTTGAAAAAGAGTGCATTGACCTTTGGATTGAAATAACGAATGAACCAAAAAGTCATCGCTCCAATCTTGAGCCTTTTTGCCTACTTCTGCCGCCTCCCAACGTGACAGGATCCCTGCACATGGGGCACGCATTAACAACGACAATTCAGGACTTAATAGTTCGTTTTAAAAAGATGCTTGGTCACGAAGTTTTGTGGATACCTGGCACAGATCACGCAGGAATTGCGACTCAAACTGTTGTTGACAGAAAAATTTTAGAAGAAGAAAAACGATCACTCCGAAGCTTAGGACGTGAAGAAGCTATATCAAGAATTCAATTTTGGTCAGTACAAAGCCAAAACAGAATCATCCAACAACTTCAGAGACTAGGATGCTTCTTGAATTGGGACTCTTTTCTATTCTCCATGGATTCTTCCGCTAATCATGCAGTTCGAGCAGCCTTCAAAAAGGCTGTAGATCATGATCTGATTTATCAAGGAAATTACTTAGTTAATTGGGATTTTGGAACAGGAACTGCCCTTTCAGATGACGAAGTCGTGTATGAGGAACGTGAATCTTTACTAGTTTCGATATGGTACCAAGTCGATGAAACAAGAATTGCAGTTGCAACAACTAGACCTGAGACCATTTGGGGAGATGTTGCAATTGCGGTTCATCCAGAAGATCAAAGACATCGCCATCTGATTGGTAAAAAAGCGAAAATTCCGATTGTTGGAAGAGAAATCCCAATTATTTCAGATCAACGTGTCTCAATTGAATTCGGCACTGGGGCAGTTAAGATCACTCCCGCCCATGACCCTTTAGATTACAAGATAGGCCTCGATCATGGGCTATCAATGATCTCAATTCTCGACTCGTCGGGTAGACTTTGTAATGCTGCTGATATGACTGGTCTATCGATAATGGAAGCAAGGGGGCAAATGATAGAACGCCTACAAGAGGGAGGATTCTTGCTAGATAGAAAAAGGCATACCCATCGGATCGGAGTCTCCTACCGGTCAGGAGTGCCTATAGAACCCATTCTATCTAAGCAATGGTTTTTTCGGTTGAGTCGTTTTGGTAAAGAATTAGAAGAAGCTCTTCAACAAGGCGAGATTCGACTGCTTCCTCAAGGGCAATGGGAATTGACCTATCTCCATTGGGTCCGAAACTTGAAGGATTGGTGTATTAGTCGGCAACTTTGGTGGGGTCATCGCATTCCAATTTGGTGGAAAAAAGGAACAAGCGAGTGGATTTGTGGAGAAAATATTCCTGAAGAAGTTCTCATCTCTCCAGATGAATGGGAGCAAGACAAGGACGTTCTAGACACTTGGTTTTCATCTTCGATTTGGCCAATTACAACCTTAGGATGGCCGACTGAAGAAAGTAAAATAGCTAAATTTTATCCGAATTCCCTATCTGAAACTGGATTTGATATCCTCTTCTTTTGGGTAACTCGTATGTTGGTTCTCTGCAAATTTCTTACAGGGATTTTCCCATTTAGAGATATCTATTTACACGGACTTATATATGCCAAAAGCTACTGGATAGGAGAGGGAGAGTCGCTACGTTATCTAACAGGAAATGAGCGGAAGGCTTATGAGAGAGGAGAGGTGCCTATCCCAAAAAATGTGCAAACAAAATGGGAGAAAATGAGCAAATCAAAAGGGAACATTATGGATCCTATTGAGCTTGCTGAAGAGTATGGGACGGATGCAATGCGCATTGCGCTCATTTCACTCATCAATGAATCCAAACAACTCGATCTTGATTATCGTAAATTTGAGGAATACAGACATTTCACTAATAAGTTATGGCACGCATCCCGTTTCTTATTGAAAATACTTGCAGACTTAGATGAAGGATCTATTTCGGACCCATTCGACTTAAATGAATTAGACCTAGAAGATCGTTGGATACTTTCCAAGTGGTCAAATTGCGTAAATAAAATTACAACCTCATTGAATGGATATGAATTCTCACCTGCATTACAAACTCTCCTGTCCTTTTTCTGGGATGATTTTTGCGATTACTATCTAGAGCTAGTCAAGCATTGTATCTACAAGGAAAACGTGAATCAAAACAAAAAAATATTGAAGCGAAACCTCTTCGTGAATCTTTTTATTGGTTCATTGCGTCTTCATCACCCTTTTACTCCCTTCATTACAGAGAAATTATTAAGTGAGATAACGGATGCGGCGAACCCATTTAGGGGTAATTTTCTTGATAAAGAAAAATTATCTCATCTCTTTATAGAGAATGACCAATCTTTCAGCAAAGATAGCTGTATTCTTTGTCCATATCCTTCCTTTGAACCTTCTTTTATCAATGAAGATGTTGTTTCTTCTTTTTAGACTATTAGGGAGGCCATTCGCTTAATTCGCCGTCTCCGAGCTGAATCTCGATTTCACCCTTCAGATCAAATTTCTATCTTTTTGGAGTCGTGGACAGAAGAAAAAAAAGCTACGACACGCATTATGGGTGCTATGGTACGAATAGGATCATTCACTTATGGTCCACCTTCTGTTGAGCAAAAAACAACTACATCTCTTTTAAATCGATCTATTTTACATGTTGCATTGGCTGAGGTGAATAAAGAGGAAAGAAAACGGCTTGAGAAGGAGTTGGAAATTGTAAAACAGAACATCCAACGACTGCATAATCTAACTAACGACACTTCGTTCTTGACCAAGGCTCCACCTTCGGTTAAGAAAAAACAAAAAGAATCTTTAGAAAAATTGCAAGATCAATTGAAAAAAATAGAGAAAAAAATCAACTAGATACGTATTCCGTTTTCGGCCAAAATAAGAGCCTCCATGGAAAAAGGAGAAACGCAATTAAGAATTTTTTGCCTTTCCTCAATCAATCTAATTTTCTTTTCTTCAATTGACCCATTCACATTTAGCAAAAACTGAACATCTCTAACAAAAGAAGATAGGTAAGTTTTTAGTCTTATATCTTCAAACCTTTTCTCCTGAATCTTTTGAAGACTTGTAAGTATCCATTTATGTTCAATTTTATGACTATACACAGTCGCCATCACAGACCTGGCCAATGAATTTATTAGTTGAGGCCAATCTAGTGGTAGATCCCATTCCGGAAAATGAAACCTCAGCCAATAAGAATAAAGAGAGAAAAGTGGCCATTCCGTCCAACAAGATTGTCCTAAACACCATAGCGAACAAGACAAAAAGCCTTCACCACAAGGAAAATAATCAGAAAAGGCACATATAGCTGGAAATTGCAATTGTTTAGCTAGTCGAATTAAAGGATCCCAATGGAGACCAGAAAATGTCGGCCATGCTCCCTGTCCGCATGAGGAAGAGCCAGCTTGAAAGATAGGCATAATTGGTAAATTCCCTCCTAACAGGTCTTGTTGTAGAAGGATCCAAATAGGGTGTTCTTTTGTAGAGCCGATTGGAAGATAAGCATCAAAAGCCAATAAAACACGATCTGGAAATACAGAAAGAAGATGAATCAAAGAAGATTCTGACCAAATTAAATCAGGAGATGCTTGAGCAAGAATTGTAACATTGTCTTTCACAATCGATCGAATCCGAGCTACACCTTCGAGAAGCGCCTCATGTGGTAATAGAGAAAGATGATCTGAAAAGATTCTCTCGATTTGTGCATGGAAAAAAAAATCCAAAGGAAGAGTTATGAGAGAATTGTGTAGGATAGATTGCGAATCACTTAAGCAAGTTACATCTAATCCAAACTTAACCTTATAAGTTCGAGATCTTGTCGCAAGCTCCAAAATAAAGGAGATTAAACCTGGATCTGGCCAAAGGAATTGATCTGAACAGAGACGCAATAAAAGGGCATTGTATCCAAGTGAAAGAGCTTTTAGAGAATAGAAGGTTGCCAACCTTTCTCTTTCCATATCATTACACTCTCTGTAATGAAGAAATTCTCTTTCTGGCAATTCTAAAAGACGAATTGAAAAAGCAGGCCGTAATGTTCTGACTAGAATCTTAGAGCAAGTGCCTAAGTATGAAAGGGACTCGGCCAAACTAAATGCCTCTTCTGAATTCTGAATATGAAGAACCACTTCATCAGATGACCAAGAACAATAATCAGATCGAAGAGCCAATTTAGTCAGCTTTTCAATGCGCAAGGGGGGCAAGCCCGATAATACTTGGCGAATTTTCCAACGTTTATAGGCTAGGGCAACAAGTTCATCTTTCATACAATAAACCATCACAAAGAGACGCTTGGAGAAGATTCCAATGGAATGTGTATTTCTCGATCTTCTGTGAGTGTATAAATATCTGTCTGCTCACCTGTTGTTAAAAAGAGATCACCATCACTAGAAAGATAGATGCTTGTCTTAGTATCAATTCCCCAATTATCTTGAACATGTAATGCCGGTCCCATACAGAAACCACTCCTGTTTACGATTGTTCTGGTTTCATGACAGTAAAGATCGTCCAAAGCAGGTCCTAATCCAACACACGATTGTATACCGAGGGAATGGCCTAAAGAAGAGCGGAAAAACATACCAAAATCTGCCAAAGAAATAAAATCCCTAGCAACTCGATCAACCTCCCACCCCAAACAAGAATTACGATCTTTACGACGCTCCCTAATAAATTCCAAAGCGATATTCTGCGTTTTCTTTCCAAGAAAAAAAAGATTGCACAACTTAGAGGGAGGAATTTCACCAAGAAAGAATGATCTGGACAAGGTAGCATAGGGAGAGTCTTCTTCTTGCTTACGACAAGATAAGTCAACAAGAATATAATCCCCCCAACGAATTGGTATAGAATCAATCGAATGGGCACGAGGCTCTGCTGAATGCGCGTTCGCTAACACTCTAGGTGGACTGTCAGTGATACATCCACACTTATTCAACGCATAAATTAAATAACGTTGAAGAGATGCTTCTGTAAGAGAATCATCAGATATTCCTTCTCTAATTTTTTGAGGTATGGAGGCGCAGACACGTTGCAACACAGAAGCAGCAAACAAATGCCTATTCAAATGATTTTGAGTCCACGTCTGCAAAAGCTCAGAAACAATATCCTCACTTGAGATAACTTCTATTCCGAAGCTACGAATCAAAGTGTAAAGACCTGCGTCTAAAAAGGAAATTTGAGGTACAAACGACTTAAAAGAAAATTCCGAGGCGACACGAATCACTGACCCAAGCAAAGCCTCAAACAACACATTGCGCTCACGCCAAGAAGAGTAAGTATTTACATCAACAGACCACCCTATGCAACCTCTATCCCGTTCATCAACCAAAAAAATGGCTGGTCCACTTTTCGGAATCCAAAAATATATAGGGAATTCCACAGGCGGGGGCGACCCTGGTAAAAAGAAATTAGCAAAAACATCATTTCTATTGCGATAGGAACAAAGTAGCCATCCATCAATAGAAGCTTCTTCTAAAAGCATTTGAGCCTGCAAAATCCTGCTTTCAACTGGCGAAATAGTAGACAACAGATTTCCTACCTGGTCACCTGGCTTGATAAAAAAATAGTTGGCTTACTTCCGATCCAATTGAAAGAGTGCCAATTATAAATAGAAACATGACTCCTTGCCAACCTAATAAACTCAATTGAAACAGCCCTCTGCGAACCCCTTGTAAAGCTAAATAAACAGGTAGAAGGCCGTATAGACTAGCATCGCCTAACCCACCAGAAAGATTCAGAGCATAAAGAAAGACTTTAGGTATGAAAATAGCAGACAAAGAAGACAACAATAGAAGGCAGAAAGATAGTGTAGACCTACCCTGAGGGATAGATTTCTGCAACCAATCTCTTAAAAAATCAATAAAAGAAAGGGAGATCCCAAGAAAAGACGTAAACATAACGAGAAGGCTAAAAGAAGTAGACAAAAGTGCAAAAGGCTTCATTTGCAATCTATTAAACAAAGAAATTGTCATTGGAGTCCCTGTTTGATAACACTCCACCAAACTATTCTCCCCTTCAAGTGGTAAGACCCCAAAGGAAAATATGACCCAAGCAACATAAATCAACCAAGTTGTAAAGACTCCAAATACAATAGCAGGCTTTAAGAAATCATCCCTAGTGGAGCTCAGGCGAATAGATGGGATGATCATTTGGTGACTAAAAGATGTCAAACAAATAGGCAATGAAGCGAGAGACGATCCACCTTTCACCCAAAAAATTGAACGACAATCAAACAAATTGACCATATACAGTAGGAGGGAAAAGAAACAAATAAATAAAGCACGAACCAAAAAGGCATTCACTGACAATAAAGTAGTTCTTGGAGCGCCAAGAAGAAGCATCCCAAGCAAAACAATAAGAACAGTCCCGCCTATTTGACCTCCTGGAATTTGAAGGTTCGCAAGCTCACTTGCCATCCCTGAGCTATATGCAACTAAAGACGAAAAACAAATGAAGCTATGAATGAATAGAGCTGCCAAATAGAGAAGGGTAGGTAATTTTTTTCTAAAGAGAGAGAAAAAATGCACCTCTTCACGAAGAAAAAATAACTCAAGAAAGATCAAAGAAGAAGATATAGAAAAAATAGCTGCCGCAGTGAGTGTAATAATTCCTACTAAACATCCCTGTTCCGACATAACAGCAGGGAGAATTGTAATTCCACCCCCAATACACGTCCCAACAATAAGGAAAACATGATTCCAAAATTCACTGCTCAAAAAGCAAGACAGACACTTGTGCAAAAAAGAAGAACAACTTTTTCTGAGAAACATATGAGAAGAGCCAATTAGGAGTTATTTCGTATGTATAACGCGAGAGTTGTCTATTTCCTCTCCGCCAATAAAGTGCGCGTGAAGATGAAAAATAGTCTGACCGCCTCTCTCTCCAACATTGACTAAAACCTTATAGTACCCTTCTAGAGAAAACATCTTTGCTAAACGTTTAGCAATCAGAAAGATTTCTTGAAAAATAACCGATTCATTGTCTGGAACATGATCTAGGCTCAGGTACAATTTTTTAGGTATGATCAAAAAATGATGAGACGAAACAGGAAATCGGTCACGAATTACTAACACAAGATCGCTCTCTAAAACCTTTTCGGAAGGCAATTCACCGTCGATAATTTGTTGAAAAATAGTCTTCATGTGGAATACCTCTATTCATTGCCAAGGGTGTAACCCTTCTCTAATTTTAAGACAAATTCCAAAGCCTCAAGCGAGGCTTTTTTAGTCTTCCAAACTGAGAGAAAACGATTTTTATGACAGAAAATTCCACCTTTTATTTTCGATTCTTTCTCAAACTCTTCTCCAAAAAGACCGGCCCAGCACTCAGGAAGGTATCTCCTTGATCGCATTGGATTTTCCAGAGATTCGGGAATAGAGCGCAAATGCCATTCGTTATGAGAAGGCATCACTAGGAAAAGAGCAGGATGATCTGCTCCACCAGCCAGAAAAAAACTCTCAACCCAAGGCATACTCTCATCAAAAATCAACGCTAAATTGCTTTCTTGCAAAGTTTTTTTTACTGTCTCAAAACTAGAAAGTACGTGCTCCTGACGTTTAAGAAACCTGCGAAGATAACCCAAACAAAAATCTAACGCAGCATGAAAAGCATTTTCTTGCTCTTCTCGTGTGAAGGGTCTAAGAGCATTAAAATTAGATATCACCATTGAAAAAGTGCAAACACCCTTTTGCTTGCTATATCTACCACAATCATCTTCATCAATTCCGAATACTAATGTGTTCCGCAACGCTGTAGCTTGTAATTTAGAAAAACTGCCACTCTCCTCAAGAAAGTTCAAAATCATACCACAACTACTAAGCTCGCCCTCATACTCAATCTGATGATGGTCAAATCTCTTACAATTTTGATCGAAAACTCCACCTACATCGCAGACATACTCATATTTATCCAATACAATAGGATCTCTTGTTCGAAAAATTAGTTCACGGTCAATACAATTGCAAATCAAAAGAAGGGCACACGCTGTCACTTCATCGGCATGAAATGTTCCATCATGTGTCCCCAGACTACGAGGGATTCTTTTGCTTTCAACCATTCTTAAGACTCCAATCTACTTTCCATGACAACAATACCCTCATTAAATATTAGGTTTTTATATGTGACCTCACTGCCAAAATCCACCCCAAACAGTACAAAGCAAATATCGCCATCATCCAATTCAAATACTCGTTACGCGATAATAAAAATGTGGTAAGCAGAGGAATTATCAACCCACGCAGTCCATTCATTAGGAAATTCAATTGAGTATAATGACGGCTCACAACACTTTGAGAAAATATAGTGGGAGAAAGTTCCCAAATTAATCTACTTCCAGCAACTACCACTCCGTCCAAAAAAAAAGTTAACACGAGAAAAGAAAAAGATCTTCCATCAGAAACTATGAGAAAATGAAAACAAGCTAATTCAGATAAAGCCAACAAAATTAGCCAACGAAGGGCAAAAAAAGGATTTCGACTGAAAAACTTAGCTCCAGCCAATGAGACCAAGTACCCACCTAATGCTCTTCCCCATAAAGAAATTGCCCAAAATTTCGTATATGGAAGAGCTTCCTTGAATGGAGCTAAAAAGAGAGGAATGATCATTTTAAGTACCAGCATTCCACTGCCAGCAAAGAAAAAAATCAAATGGAACCTAATAAGCAAAGCATTTCTCCAGAAAATGGAAAAAACGTCAGACATGCTTAAAAAGGTGCCCTGATCTCTATTAAAATGTTTTTGTAGAGACTCCTCTCTTTGTACAATTAAACACTGAATTAAAAGACCAAATAATGACCAAGACGCTAACTGTAATATGAGAGAAGAAAATGACAAATAATGTCTATCTAAAAGACATCCAAAAAAAGGAGCTAAAAAAATGCTCAAAAGGTATTCATAAGATTGAATCTTTGTCCAAAATTCAAATCTTTTTTCCTGGTAAAGAACATGAAGTGTTTCTACCCAATAAGGGAAAAGCGTTTTCATGAAAGAGAAGTAGATCAAAAGAATAGATAAAATGAGCAGAGGAGTTGCTTGTAAAAAAATCAGAGCAAAAAACGGAAGATGAGCGGCTATTCCCAGAAATCCCATAATATATATGGGGCTGGTTTTGGTCTGAGCAATTGAACAACCGAAAATACCAAGGAATCCAAGAAAGGGTGATACTGTCTTCAGGACAGTGAGCCAGGCCATGTCTCCAGAAGATGCATAAAGGTCTCGAACAAGGATTAGTGGAATCAAATTTAAAAAAACCTTTAAAGGTTCTTTAAAAAATGAAACTGCTGAAGGACGAATCAGAAACTTTAACATGATACCCTGCTCCTCATCGAATAAGGCTTCCAGAGGGGAAACATAATCAACCGACATTGCATCCAGAACGCCGATGCAGTACAATTTCTACTGCCTTCTATGGGGCAATAGCTCAGCTGGTCAGAGCAGCGGACTTATAAACCGCCGGTCCCAGGTTCAAGTCCTGGTTGCCCCAATTTTGTTTTCTATTTACAAAAGAGCATAAGGATCATTCCCTTCATTATTCGAGGTAAATTACCTTACTTTTGATCCGATGGATGCCTCTTGCAATTGGAGAATCTCCACACCCATTTCACCAAGATCAACAGCTAAAATCATACCTTGACTCTCTACTCCCATAAGTCGAATTGGTTTAAGATTCGTAAGGACAACAACTTTTTTACCTACTAAATTTTCAGGTTCATGGCTTTTAGCTATACCAGAAAGAATCTGAATAATTTCACTCCCCACGTCAACACGTAACATTAATAACTTGTCAGAACGCGGAACGTGAGTCGCTTCCAGAACTTTCCCTACACGCAGGTCCATCCTGTCAAACTCTTCCATGCTTACCATTTCTTTTTTACGAACAAGGTTCGTGGTAGAAACCAATTGACTCATCTCTTCCTCGATCTGATCATCGGAAACTTTTTTGAAAAGGATTTGCGAAGGTGGACACTTGGCCCCAACAATCACAGACTCTTCGGCACGTTCTTTCCATGTTTTTTCGCATAAACTTCCTCGCGCACCAATCATCGACCACATCTTTTCTGATGCCTCTGGAAGAATAGGATATGATGCAATCGCAAGCAAACGAATGAACTCTAAACAACAAAAGAAAACTGTGTGCATACGACTAATCTGTTGGTCGTCCTCTACTAATTTCCAAGGTTGAGTCGTATCAAAATATGCGTTCGCTACATGTGCACACTCCATTAGAACTTGTGTAGCCCTCCTAAGTCGACAGCTCTCGTAGCATTCACGCATCTCTTCTAATAAAACTTTTGCTTTGCCTAAAGCTAGATCATCCTCTTCCGTGACTCCATTTGCCTCAGGAATAATTCCCCCACAATAACGATGCAACATAGTCAAAGTTCGATTTACAAAATTACCTAATTTTCCAACTAAATCGGTATTGCACTTGTTTTGAAAATCATGCCAACGAAAATCAGAATCAGAAAGCTCAGGCGACGTCGCAATCAACATATAACGAAATTGCTCAGGATCATACCGATCTAAAACAGATTCCAAATCAACATGTAAACCATCTGTTTTACTAATTTTTTGACCTTCTAAAGTATAGAATTGGTTTACTTGAAGATCATCTACAAGCTTAAAATCCCCGCCTTCTCCTAATAGCATTCCTGGAAACATGAGACCATGAAATATGGCATTGTCCTTGCCCACAAATTGAGCAAAATGAACAGTTTGATCTTCCCAAAATTCTTTCCAAAGATCTGGATCACCTTTTTCAGCTGCCCATTCCATTGATGCAGAAATGTAACCAAGAGGTGCGTCAAACCATACATAGAAAACTTTTTTCGAAAAATCGTGTTCGGGAAATTGCGGACATAAAGGAACCGGTACTCCCCAATCTGTGTCCCTAGTAATAGCCCGAGGGCGCAAATCCTCTAAAATCGATAAAAGAGCGTTCAAGGTAGATGTCTTCCAATGATCTTTTCCAGACAACCATTTTTTCAAAGAATCTTGTAATAAATCCAATCGAAGAAAAAAATGAGTTGAAGCTCTTTTCTCTAATTTTTTACCAGTAATCTTGGAAACAGGATTAAGAAGAGAAGTTGCCTCATATGATGCCCCGCATTTTGTGCATTCATCACCACGCGCTTCCTGAAAGCCACAGAAAGGGCAACGTCCTATAACGTAACGATCAGCTAAGAATCGCCCCTCTTCAGGGGAATAGAGATGCTCATCTGTTTGTGGCTCAATGAATCCATTCTCAGAAAGCCTCAAAAAAAATGATGATACTAAATCGGCATGGTACGGATTAGTCGTCCTGGAGAAATGATCGGTCGAAATAAGAAGACGATCAAGTAGTCGTTTATTTAGCGCGTGATAGATTTGGGACTGTTCCCTAGCACTCTTGCCCGCTAACTCCGCAGAAATAGAAACAGCCAAACCGTATTCATCTGATCCAGAAATAAAAAGGACAGTGTCACCAGAAAACCTACAAAACCGCGAGAAGACATCAGCTGGGAGATAAACTCCAGCCATATGTCCAAAATGTAACGTGCCATTTGCATAAGGCAAAGCAGCAGTTACCAAAATTTTTCTCCCGACCATACTATCTCTCCGTTCCAAAAGTTGACTTATTAAGAGTGACGAGGAAGGGACTCTTCTGCCCAGCCACGACGGCGAGATGAGGAAGAGGCAATTCTTTTTTCCGTTGTTGTCATCTTGTGTACCTTGAGTCTAGGGCCGTGATCCACACTAGCAATCTCTTCGTCCGGCTTTTCTGCAATCTCTTTCAAAACTTCAAATGGCAAGTTTCCTACAACCGTTTTACCACGACCAGAAGCAACGGCTTTTCTAGTCTCTTTAATGGCATAAAGTACGAGGTCAAAACGACTCCGAAACCTACGATTCAATTGTTCGTTAGTTAAAGACAACTCATAGTCATCTTCCGTATATTTCATTAAACCACTCACAAAGCCCTCCTCATGAACTTGTACTAGTTTTTTCCGTTTGAATAATCTTCAGTAAGGCACTCCTTGTAGATGAAAGATCACTGCATGAAATTATATAGTCATATTTATCCAGACATGACATCATTTTTGCGTTCTGATTTAGACGAACTTTAATTTCTGTTTTGCTCTCCTCACCCCTATCCAGTAACCTTTTTTTCAAACTACAATCGGACGCTGGCTCAAGAAAAATCAATATACATGGATACAAATCAGCAAGAGAAAGGGCACCTTGTGTGCCTAATCCTACAATTGGAAAAAATTTCTCTCTTAATAAGGAGTCGATTTGAGATCTCAACACTCCATAAAGATTGTCATAAATCTCTTCCCATTCAACAAATAGATCAGCTTGAATCCATTCAAGAAAAGTTTTTTTATCAATAAAAAAATAATCAACCCCATCTATCTCATTAGACCTAGAACGTCTGGTAGTACATGTGATAGCCCTCTTCAAAGTTGCGTCTGAAGACAAAATTGACTGAATGAGAGTTGTTTTCCCAACCCCTGATGGCCCACTTATTATAAACAACTTCAAAGGGGCGACCTGAATAGACAACTTCCCACGAGATGACTGAATCATATATCTAAAATTAAGAAACCAAAGCAAAAAGAAAGGAAAAGCATCACATATCCATACCTGAAAAAAAAAGAAAAGCCTCCCGAACCGGTTTAAAACAAAGCCGATGTTCCGGACTCACTCCAATTGTTTTTAACGCCAATAGATGCTCGGCTGTTCCATATCCTTTGTTTTTATCAAACAAATATCCAGGATATCTCTTCTCAAGGTCGGACATTATAGCATCTCTCTTCACTTTAGCAAAAATTGAAGCAGCTCCGATAATCCAAGAAAGTGAATCACCTTTTACGTATGCCTCTAACGCAACATATCCAGCAGTCCGTTCAAGTGAAGGCAAAAGCTTACCATCAACAAAAATGCAAGCACGATTAAGGTCAAGTCCACCCAAGGCTCTTTCCATAGCAAGAAGTGACGCTCTTTCAATGTTAATCGAGTCAATTTCTTTAACAGTAGCAATCCCGTAAGAGCACTTCAAAGAGGGAAGTGCAAATAACTCATCAACAAGGAGTTCGCGCTTTTTAGCAGACAATTGCTTGCTGTCTCGCACACCCAATCCACGAGCCTCACCGATTCGTATGCGACAAGCCGCAGCAAGTACAGGCCCAGCAAGACATCCTCTCCCTACTTCATCAACACCAATTATCCAATCTGCCCTTTCACGCAAAGAAGAAATATCGAATTCAATTCCTGAATGAACCGGAAAGTCCACTCTTATTCGTCCGCAACGGACTTGGACCTCCTAGAAACTTGTCTAAGACGAGACTTCTTCCCAACACATCCACGCAAGAAGTTAAGCTTCGCTCGACGGCTAACACCATGACTTAGTACCTCAACTTTAATGAGAAGAGGACTGTGCTCAAAAAACTTATACTCGATAGCTTCCCCCATAGTGACTCGTCTTACGACAAAAGCAGAAGAAAGACCACCACCACTCTTCCCAATCAATGTTCCTAAAAACATCTGCGTCCTAGATTTATCCCCTTCCTTGATCCTTACGTACACAGTAACGGAATCTCCAATACGAAGAGGAACCAAAGGGTCCTTTCTCTTGAATTGATTTTCAAAATTCAACACTTTCGGATACTTGTTTACCATAAATCACCGCCATAACATCTAGAGACAACAAACCATTCCAAGCCGGAAGGATCCTTTACCCTTAAACACATCATCATTCCCTGATCCGTATCAAGTCGAGAGACTACAAACGGCCAAGAGATATTTTCGAGACCATCTTCACAAGTTGATCTCTCTTCTTCTGTCACACAAACAACAATTTGAGAAGACATCTCTTCAAAAGAAGTTGGAGCAGGTGTGATAAAGTTTACCCAAAGTCCTCCAAGTGACGCAAGTAACCCGTTCTCAACTGAACGTACAGAAGTCCCAAAGTAACGATACCAATCAATCAAAAACGAGAATGGAACATCTGTATATCGAATCAACGCAAAAGTTATATCAGATAATTGGTCAAAGATATCAGCGAGAAAAAGATCTGGCCTTACACGCGCCGTCTCACCTATGGCAGCGGATTCTCGATAATCAGCAATTTTCTTATGGTCACCTGAAAGAAGCAAAGGGGGAACAGAATAACCAAGATACGACCTAGGCCTCGTATAATGAGGGAAATCTAGAATGCTCTTCTCAAAGGAATCTTCCAAAACTGAAGATTCAGATCCAACTACACCATCAATGAACCGACTCAAAGCATCTACAATCACAAGCGCTGCTATACAACCATTCGTAAGTACAAAGTCACCGACAGAAATGGTCTCATCTATGCATAAATCCAATGCACGAGCATCTATTCCTTCATAATGACCACAAAGAAAAAGGACATGACTCTCCATAGCAAGTTCTTTTGCAATACGAGAAGTAAAAGGACGACCTGCAGGTGAAAGCAAGATAGTTCTAGTCTCTGGATGAGAATGCGCACAAACAGCATCCACAACAGCCTGAGGTTCTAAAACCATTCCAGAACCGCCTCCGTAAGTCCTATCGTCAATTCGCCCGCCCTTTTTAGAAGAAAAATCACGCAGGTTAATTAGGTCAACAGACAAAAGCCCACGATCAATCGCTCGACCAAGTATAGAAGAAGATAATGGGCTACTAAAATAATCTGGGAAAAGTGAAAGTATAGAAATATTCACTTTACTCTATCGAGAAGCTTCTTTCTTTCTAGTGGCAGCCCTTCTCCTTTCATCTTTCCTCTTCTTTGCTCGAGCAAGACGTCTAGCTCGTAGAAATGCAATTGCTGATGGAGATGCCTTTCCCAAAAAATGAAGAAAACTTTCCGTAGGTTGAGCGCCCCTTTCTAACCAGTACAACGCCTTTTCCTCAGAAAGGATAAACTCAGCTTTACCTTCCGTTGCAAAAGGATTGTACCAACCAAGGCATTCGACATAACGACCGCTACGAGGACAATGAGCGTCTGCCACTACAAAACGATACATTCTTCGATTGCATTGACCCTGCTGTCTCAACCTAATTCTTAACGCCATTTCAATTCCCCCATTATTTTTTTTAATTTGTTTAAATCAAAAGATGAACCCATTTCGCGAAATGTAGATCGCAACGCATCAAAATTGTGAATAATACGCATCACTTCCTCCACGGATCTACCACTTCCATTCGCAATTCTTAACAAACTCTTTTCAGAAAATGGAACTAGACACTCACGTTCTTTTTTAGTCATAGAACAAATAATCGACTCAGAGATAGTAAAATCATTTTCATTCAACCTCAAGTCAGAAAATCCAGGAACCATGGCTAAAAGTGAAGAAAGAGGCCCACAGTTCTTCAGCATTCTCACCTGATCTAGGTAGTCCTGAAAAGTAAATTCCATTCGAAAAGTCTTATTCGTCAATATCTCCATCTGTTTTGGATCTAAAGAACTTTCAAGCTGCCGTTTAAGGTTAAACGAATCTCCAAGTCCTAAAATGCGATCAGTCATAGAAAGAGGGTTAAATGGTCTAATTTGATCTAGATGTTCACCAAAACCTTCAAATTCTATAACCAGACCCAAACGATGTACAATCGAGAGTAAACAGCCTCCAGTAACATCTCCATCCAACATTGTCACAATTATTCCAGTCAATCCGACCATTTTTTTAAAGCAAATACAAGCTTCTAAAACTGATTGACCTTTCCCGCCATGAACAACGAAAAAAATTTTTTCTGAAGATAAATGAATAGCAATCTCTTGAAGCCTACTTAATCCATTTAAATCTGTTTCTAAACAACCAGCTGTATCTACAAGAAGCAATTGAATCCCTTGTTCTTTAGACTCTTGAAGAACACGATCAATAAAAACATCAATTCTTTCTCCAGGCTTAGCAAGAAAAACAGGAAGTTGCAACGGAGCAGAAAACGCACATAACTGTTCACCGGCAGCTGGTCTACTCACGTCCGTTGAAACTAAACCTATAGCAAGAGAAGAATCTTGTTCTTTCAAAAAAGCTGCGATCTTAGCAACTTGAGTAGTTTTGCCTTGCCCAGGAAGACCACAAAACATCCAACTACTTACTGTTCCGGCTTTAACCTGAAATAATTTTTTGCTTTTTATCTTCTCATTAGAATTGTACTCAGAAAGACTTTGCTCATCTCGTCCAAGTAAATAACTAATTTCTTTATAAACCAACTGGAACAGATAAGAAGGGGTAAATTTGCCCAAAGCAAGTGATTCAAAAGATTGATCTTCAACCCTCTTCAATAAATGATTAATCACAGACACGTGGACATCCGCCTCTATGAGCAAAGAACGCATTTGATCTAACAAGAATTTAGCATCGATTGTGCTAAGGAATTCCTTATCGCTAATCCCATGAAATAATTTCGTTAACCTGTTTCTCAAGAAAGAAAACATGCTTTCCCCTAATCGCACTCAAGAACAAGAAAACGATCCTTCCCGAAAGAATCTTGTCTACATTGTACACAGAACCAGCCAAATTTCCTGGCTATGTTTTCAATTTTTTCCCCTTGTGATGACCCAATCTCAAGCACAAGGACACCTTTCTCACTAATGTGATTTTTTCCTTCTTTCAAAATCAAAGCGAATTGCTCCAACCCTGTTACACCAGCAACAATCGCATTTTAGGACTTGGAG
>NZ_PPEU01000010.1:0-19708 GCF_003056015.1 Candidatus Similichlamydia epinepheli
CGACAAGAAGAAGAAGCTCGTGAGCTTGCTGAACTAGAATCCACCTTGCGGAGACAAGAAATCGAGAGAAAGAAGCTGCAAGTTATAGAGAAGGAGGCTGAGGCCAAGATAGAAGATATTGACGAAATTATTGAAACTAAAAGACGATCTTTAGAAAATATTGAAGAGGCTTCTTCCTCTTTATCGTCTGATGAGGGCACTGACGATTTAGATGAAATCTCTTCTCATCAAGAGCAACCTGTTTTCCAGGGATCTCTTTGGAGAATTTCTCCTACAACTGATTCATCAACAGAATGCTTCATCTCGCCTTCTGATGATGTAAGTAGCCACCTTTCCGCAATACAACGTGTAAGTCCTCTGGAAAAGTCTGTGATAATTGAATCTTTGAATAGGCTTGAGAAGATTCAATCTTTAAATAAAGGTCCTTGCGTCATTGACCTATCTTCTTCAGGAAATCTCTCTGGCTATTCTTATCCTTCGTGGGCGGCTGGGTCTCAGATTTTGCAACATGCACTTGATAGATGCGATCCAAACGATCAGTACCTTGTATTGTCTTTTTCGCATGATGGATACTCAATTCCAAAAGAAAAAATCATCGCAGATCTACAAAAATTCGATATCGTTGCCTCTGGCAATCTAGCTAAATGTGTCTCTTTCTGCGAATTTGACACAAATAAAGTTTCGTTAGACAGTAGAGTTCAGGATCTATTGATCATGTCCGGAATCTGGGATGGACCTGGGTTTGTCGTCATTGAGCTTCCTTCAAAGCAGTTCGGAACAAATTCCAAAATCATAAAGGCTAGACCCTTTCGGTGAAGTGAGAGAAAAAGGCAAAAGCCTCTCTAACTTAATCAGAAGGTTGAGGTGAGTTTCTGAAAAAATTTTTATTCGACTTCTTCTAATGGGGCGTCGATAATAGACTTCAATCTTTCGATCAAGACCTGTTCTGTTAGGGCGCCTTCTCTGGGGCGCTCTATTTTTTTGCAAATTCGTGAAGTCGTAGGATCTATAACAAGAACAGTAGGAAGCCTAAGAATTCGCATTTTCTCTAAAATAAAACTTTTTTCCGAACAGGAAAGCAAAACTCCGGGTGAAACGTCAAGACCATAAAAAATGAATTCATCTGACAACTCTTTTAGTAAATTGGATGATGACCCACATAAAAACCCTTCGATTACAGGGTCTCGACTTGGGTAAATGAAAGCTAAGATATTTTTACCGGCCTCTTGAGCTAATTTTGAAGCTACCTCTAGTTTCAAAAAGCATCGATCTTGAATGGAGGTTTTCGGAATTTCGTATTTAACTGCTGATTTGCTCTGAGCCATGGACTGCATTGTAGTAACGATCAACGACAAAAGAAATACAAATGATTTTGATCTAAGGTGTTCCACCATGAACCTCCCCGCTTGACAAGCGTCATCTAATGAATATTTTCTTTACTAGCCCTCTTATTTGAATTGCAAACTACCCAAAGAATTTTATCGAAGAAATCGATTGAAGGGCCTTGTATTTTTGTCAACTCTTGTCTTATGAGTTGCGCATGTTTTTGTGTGTCCATGGCGAAGAGAAATGGGCAAAAATGATTAGGGTTACTTTTTGTAAGTTTAGGATTATGCACAAGACAGTGTCCCCATCTAAGAATAGTATGCATCTGAATCAACGGAGCAAACTCCTCCCTTGATAAAATTTTCTTTAGCTTTAGCTCTACTTTTCTACATCCAAAACAACGCACAGGAAAAATTGCTAATAAAAGAACACGCCTTTTCGATTCAGGAGATGTATCATTAATCAATTCGTTAATATCTGACTGCTCCTCATTAGTGAACGCAGAAAAACAACTCACAAAACGATTTGCAGGGACTTGATCCAAGTTAATCATTGCAAATGACAATTTGCACGGTAGAATGACCAGAAAAAATCTGAAGAATTTGTGCATCTTTTACCTAGTTGTAAAATGAATCGATTGTTAAAAATGTTGGCTAATTGATCTGTCTCCATACGGTTGCTCTTTATTATGATCTCAGCACTTGAGTGTTTCTTTTCGAATTTGGTTAAGTTGGATACCATTTTATGGGGGTACGTCGGAGTTCCTCTTATCATGATTGTTGGACTTTACTTTTCTGTTCGATCACGTTTCCTACAATTTAGAGCTTTACCTTCTGGCTTAAAGAGTCTTTTTTCTATCAAAGAGAGGACTTTAGCTTATTCATTTTTTGCGTCTGTAGGTGGAGCCGTTGGAATTGGAAATGTCGTTGCTGTTTCCTCGCTTATAAAAACAGTTGGCCCAGGTGCAGTTCTTTGGTTTTGGATTGGATCAATTTTTGGAATACTTTTAAAATACGTAGAGGTTTACCTTTCAATTCTGCTTAAAGGGAAAACGAATGGAATGGTTTCGTATTTATCTGTAGCCTTTCATTCCTCTTTAGTACCTTACTTGGCTTCATTTTTTTCCTGCATTTATGGAATTGAGGTCTATCAATTTAACATTGTTCGTGATTCCATTTCTGACGCATGGGGTATTTCCAAGTGTCTAGTCTCGTGTGCTTTACTTATTGCAGTTCTTGTTGCTGCTCAAGGTGGATTTAAAAGAATCGGATCTATCTCCATTTTGGCTCTTCCGTTTTTGATTTCTCTCTATCTTTTCATGGCATTAATTGTGATATTTGTTTTTCGGGCCGAATTGCCTGGTGTATTTATTGAAATTTTTACTGGGTGTTTTTCTACATCTTCCGCCTTCACAGGCACTGGAGCTGGTTTTTTATTTGCGGCTTCTCAGAGTTTAGCAAAAGGTTGCTATGCTACTGATGTTGGAATTGGTTATTCCGGAATGATTTATAGCTCTTCCTCTAATCAAAAAAAACCTTATGAAAAGGCAAAAATGGTTTTGCTTGAACCTTTATTCGATTCTTTTGGGGTGTGTACGCTTAGTATCTTGCTTGTTCTTGTAACAGGAGTTTGGAAAATGGATCTTCCGGATAGTTTCCTTGTACAGGCAGCACTTGGAACAGTACTCCCATATTCAAAACAAATTATATCTGTCTTACTTGTGCTGCTAGGGTATTCTACAATTATCGCGTTTCTTGCCATGGGCATCGAATCAGCGAAGTTTTTTTGTCCTAAAAGAGGAAAACTTGTTTACGAAATAATTGCAGGAACTCTACTTTTTTTGTTCTCGTTTGTAGAAGCGGAACAAGCGTTCTTATTGATGTCTTTATGTGGGTTTGGACTTCTCTGCATAAATATATTAGCGTTCGTAAAGCTACGAAAGCATGTGCATTTTTGCGATCATGAAAAGTGGTAGGTTGTCGCTTGTTTTTTCTTTGTGTTTTTTTAACTCTCTTTAGAATACTCTCGGCTCCCTTTTTTGTGTTTTTTTACTTAACTCAAGTTAATGCACTAGGGCTTTTTTTATTTGTTTTCGTTTGTGAGATAACGGACTTTTTGGACGGACTTCTTGCTAGAAAATGGAAATGTCAATCTCCATTTGGAGCGATTCTCGATCCTGTTTCTGACTCTTTTTGGCACCTATCCGTCTTATTTGCTTTTACACAAGGCCGGTCTGCAATTTCTATTTGGATCCCTCTATTTTCACTTTGGAGAGACATACTTGTTTCTTTCTTAAGAATTCTTTCTGCTTTGAATGGTATTCCTTTTCAAGTTAATAAGAGGGCAAAAGTGAAGAGTGCGTTGTGGGGCATTTCAATTCTGCTGTTTCTTTTTGGTGAAATTTTGATTGAAAAAGAAATTCTCTCCAGAACTATGTTTCGTATGGTTATTTCTAATTTCTTCATCCTGAACTGTCTCTTGTCGTGGACCACTTTGTTTAGTTATTATGTGCGTTCTTCACCGCTGCTTTTACGGTTTTTCAGGAATTCAAGATTATGATTATCAAATCTGTGCTTTCTTCTATTTCAGTTCTAGGTTTTTTTCAACCTATGATTGATTATATTTTTCCGATCTCTGAACAGGACCAGAGTGTCATGCTCAATGAGATTTGCCTTGAAAATGACGTCCAATTTAGTGTCGGGAGTTATCATCGTGTCTCCAGTAAGGTTTTTGAAAAGATCTCGGACGCACTTTTGGAATCTGGGGTTCGCTTTAAAGGCGCTCCAGGAGGGTCTTGCTTCAATACAGCAAGATGTCTTTCTAAAGCTGGTTTAAACGTCAGTGTTGGCACATGCCACGGATTACATCCACTATTTCAGAAATTAGATCGAGTCTATAAATACACCTTCAATGATAAATATCTTGATAGCAGTTCCCTCCCTCCTTCAAGGTGGATTTGCCTTTATGATCCCAAGACAGAGACTAGAACGGAATTTGCTACTATTGGGGCAGGAAAACAGTTTTCTGATGCTTTTCTCTCTTTCTTTCCTTCGTTCAGCAAATACAATTTAGTTTTTCTTGAAGGGTTTCTATTGCCTTTTCCATCAACTTATAGGATCATTGAAAAGGCTCAGTTAGACGGAGTACCTATTGCTTTGCATATCTCTGGAGGGAATTTCGTTAAGGATCATTTGAAGAAACATCTTGGAATCTTGTCAAAGATTTCGTTGCTTTCTATGAATCTAGATGAGGCCACATTATTGAGTGGAGAGACAAATATAGTTGATGCTGCCAACTTTTTCCGACTTAAAATGGCTCCTGGTGGAGTTGTGCTTATAACTAATCAATCTAAAGACTTTTGCATCTATGGTATGAATGGCCCTTCTATCGGTTCTCCGTTGGATATGTCTACAAGTGCAATTAACAGCATAGGATGCGGAGATGTAGCCTTTGCAGCTTTTATACTTGGAACAAACTGCCTAAATTTGAAGCCATCAGAAACAGCCAACTTAATATCCAATTTTGGAGCTCTTTGCATGAAATCAAAAGATGGAGATCTTCCAAGAAAATCAATTCTAAAAATGATTGAGGAGTACTGTCCTAAGAGAGTGGAATCTTATCAAGAAGCTTCATAATTAATTGTTAGATATAATTTCTCTCTAAGAGACTGGTCTGTTTTATCAAGAGATGGGATTTTTTATTGTGATTGAGTCTTATATTCCTTTGCTATCTGCAATTGGGTTTTTCCTTCCTGTGTACGATTGCTTCGTGCCAATGGACCAAAGAGATAGGACCTCTTTTTTGCGAGACTATTTCGAAGATATCCAGACTCCTTTCCATGAGAGATCACTTTATAAGCTTTCTTGTAACCATTTTGACAAACTTATTTGTAAACTTGAAAAGAGTGGTGTATCCGCCAAATTTTCTCCTGGAAGCATTCTTCTGAATTCTCTCCAACATCTTGGACGAGCAGGGGTATTGGTAGATATTGCCACATCTCACGGCACAGGTAGTTCTTATGCCGTTCTTGATAAGTTGTACAACGATCTTTTCAATAAAAAGTTCTTTTGTTCAACAAGTTATACTCCGCCAAGACTTATATATCTTCACACTGCTCAGGAAGTTGATCCAGTAGTCCTACTAACGACTCCATATAAGGAGGGGTTGCCGAAAGATATTATTATTAATTTACCTTCTTTACATGATTATCATGCCGTTTTAATGGACGGTCATATCTTTCCATTTTCCGTATCGCTTCAAATAGTAAGAAAAGCGTTTGAAGAAGGTGTTTTGGTGGCCTTGAGCTGTGGCAAGAGTGCTTTTCTAAAAAAACATAGGCGAGAGTATCTGGACAACTTACATATGATTTCTATGTTTTCTTGTAATTTGGAAGAGGCTCAAATGTTGACTGATAAAGTTAATATTGGTGATTGTGCCACGGCTATACAACAATCATTAAAAACTGGTGGCAAAGTTCTGATAACTAACGCGGAAAACGACTTCTGCATCGCATCTCCTAATCACAAAGCTATGTATAGTACAATTCCTTTTCCAAAAGATCAGATTGTTAATACAATAGGGTGCGGAGACGCGGCAGCAGCAGCTTTTTTCCTAGGATGCATGCTAAATCTGCCAGACGATATTCAAGCCAGTTTAGTTAGTCATATGGGACGTGCTGCATTAGCATCACCCGACACATCTGTTCCTAAGGAGAAGATTGTAGAAATCATTCTTGATCATAACCTTGTCCCTAAAACTTAGTTAGGAAGCAAATTTTGTCATCACAATTCAAAAAAACAATTGTTAGTTGTTTTTATATATTTGGTAAAAGTCGTGTGTTGCTTCCTTCCATCCTCTTTGAAATCCCATGGCTTGCCATATTAACTTGTGCCATACGTCTCTTTGGTTCCACTTATCAAAAGCCCTGCCAATACCATTCAGGATTCCATCCTTATTTCGATGATGAAAGCTAAAACCATTTCGTTCTTTTTCTGGTCGATTAGAAAAATCAAAATCGAAGACTGTATCAGCCAGCCCTCCTGTATGTCGAACAACAGGGATACACCCGTATCTCAAAGCCATCATTTGTGTGAGGCCACATGGTTCGAAAATAGATGGCATAATAAAGATATCTGCACTGCCTATAATTTTGTGTGTGAGAGATTCATCGTATTGATTTAACCAACATCCATAAGGCCTAAGATCTCTATCTATTCTACTCATTTGTTCGCGAACCTTATCGTCGTATGCAATGCCTAAACAGACGCAATTGCCCCCTTGTTCAATGACCCATCTAAAGGCCTCTTCAAGTAAATCTAACCCTTTTTGCCAAGTTAATCTTGATATTGCACAAACGAATGGCTTGTCTGATCTCCATTCTATTCCTAACTGCTCTACAAGAGAATGAAGGTTTTTTTCCCTTTGAATAGGACGTTTAGAAGATTGAAAAGAAAGCGTCTCTCTACTGTATTGGCAAGGTAAAAATGTATCTGTTTTAGGATTCCACACTTCTAGGTCTAGTCCGTTCAAAATTCCGCGTAATTTACCTTCTTCAGCACGTTTTTTGAACAAATGTGATAAACCTTTGCCTGCTGGTTCTTCTTGAATCTCACGACTATACTGTTCTGATACAGTGGTAACATAATCAACTAATTTCACGGCTTCAGCCAACCCATTGATAGTTGGAGCATGTGTGTTATGCATCGGAAAACAAAAATGATTTAATGTTGATAGATCAATAACTCCCTGCCCTTCTGGATTATGTAGCGTAAAAACGAAACGAATTCTGCTAAGTTCACCTATATGTTTGAAAAGTGCTGCATAAGACGCTGGCCAATCGTGCAAATGGATTACATCTGGAATAAGATCTCTTCTTTGCATAAGAAGATGCATAATGCCAGTTATGAAACAACAAAACCGACTAGTGTCGTCATGTTCTCCATAAATCACTCTACGATCAAAAAATTTGCTTGGAGCAAGATCTCGAATAAGTATTAACCTGCAGCCATCTTGTTCTCCTGACCAAGCCTCAAGATTCAATTCCCATTTACATAGTTTAATAGAATGGAAAAAAGAAAACTGCTTTTCTTCCATAAAAGAATAATACGGAATTGCAATCAAAACTTCATTTCCATGGCTTGCTTGTTCTTTTGCAAGCGCCCTCACAACATCACCTAACCCTCCAACCTTGCAAATTGGATATAGCTCAGATGAAACATGTAGAATCTTCATGGTGAATATCCTTTTATGGATGTATGTAAAATGATAAAGGCTGGTATGCGATTAAACTTTTGACTGGATTGAGTAGAGCATGCAATTGATCTACTACTTTCTGTTTTGACAACTACACTTAACCCAAATATCTTTTATTAAAGTTATAAAACCACATCTACCATAGGGATGTTTTGCACGTTGTTCCTCATACGCAACTTGCTCAAATAAAGCTTATTTTGATAACCTGCGCGGGTGTTTTTCTTTTTTTAGCAAGGATGAAAAAGCGATTCTTCGTTGGGGCGTAGCCAAGTGGTAAGGCAGCGGTTTCTGGTACCGCCACTCGTAGGTTCGAATCCTTCCGCCCCAGGTATAAGATCTTTTTCATTTCTTTGTTTTGTTGGGGCGTAGCCAAGTGGTAAGGCAGCGGTTTTTGGTACCGCCACTCGTAGGTTCGAATCCTTCCGCCCCAGGCTTTTAGATCTAGGTTCACTGTTATTTGAGCAGAGGTCCTGACTTATTAGAGGGTCCCGTTGGGTTGAGTTTCGTATGGACATCGTAGAGCTACGCATTCAAAAAAGATCGTTGAAAGGCAAAGGCTTTCTTAGAAATTTACGTCTTTCTGGAAGAATACCATGTGTTCTTCACAGTCCGGGGGGGGCTTCATCAGAAGCTATCTCTGCTTGCCGTCAAGAGGTGGAAAAATGTTTTTTACTTCACAAAGGCCGTGTCTCTTCGTTACGATTTCTGCTTATCGATGAGGATGGGAATCAGTTTCACTCATTAATAAAAGAAATTCAGCATTCCTTTATTGATTACGCAATTTTGCATCTCGACTTCTGCTTGCTTGAGTCTTCTCGACTTGTGTCAGTCAATATTCCCGTTTTTCTTCGTGGTAGTGAGGAGTGTGTAGGGTTGAAACAAGGTGGTATATTACGACAGGTGATACGCAAGGTGAGAATTAGATGTTTACCGGATGACGTTCCAAGTTGTTTTGAGTTGGATATTTCTGGTTTGCAAATGAAAAAATCTATGCGTCTGTCATCTCTAGTGATTCCTGACAATGTGTCTCCTCTTACTGACCTTGATCAGGTTGCAGTTGTTGTAGCTAAGCGTTGACTTCTATGGAACGTTTCGTTGTCGGCTTGGGGAACCCAGGCTTAGATGGAACAGTCCATAACATGGGCTCGGCCTTTATTGACGAACTTGTTAGAATTTACGGGAGAAGTCCTATTGCTGCTGCCGCTGCTTTTTCTTCCGCGTTGGTTTCTGCAGAGATTCAGTTTCGTGTTTTGAAGCCAATGAGCGAGATGAATGTTTCTGGTAGAGTTGTATTTAACGCCTTAAAGAAACATGTGCAAGTGAGAGGGAGTGTTCCTATGCCTTTCCTGCTTGTTGTGGCTGACGATGTCGATTTGTCACCTGGAAAGGCGAGAATTCGTTTCGCAAAAAGCATGAGAGGACATAACGGAATTAAGAATATCGCGAAGGAGTTAGGGTCCAACCTTTTCTTTGTTCTATGGATTGGAGCGGGACGGCCGAGTTGTAGGAATAACAATCTTTCTGATTATGTTTTGGATAAAATACCGGAAAATCAGAGAGAGGCGATTGATAAAGGTGTCCGAAAAGGGCTGCTTCTTTTCCAGAAGTGGTTATGGTGTGGTGAAGAAGTCTAGGGAAATACGGGTAGTAGATTTATGGGAGAAAAGAGAGAAAATTTATACGAGGGAGTCTATATCATACGGGCATCTCTTAGTTCAGCAGCTCGAGCAAAAGCTTTAGATAAGATCAAAGAAGGGATCGTGTCTAGAGGTGGTGAGATTCTTAAGTTTCACGAAATGGGTAAGCGTCGTTTGGCGTACGAAATCAATCGTCAAAGGGAAGGGTATTATCACGTAGTATATTTTACGATTGGCACAAATCATGTTGCCGATATGTGGCGTGAGTACCATTTCAACGAGGATCTTCTTCGTTCGGCTACGTTTGCCGCGAAGAAGGTTCTAGATAAACTAGAGTTTGAGCCTTTGGCTCAGTCAGGTGGGTGAGACATAATATGAATGCTCGTAGAAAAAAAAGGGGAAGTGGATCGTCGGACTCGGGGAAGAAGCGTAGAAAGTGTCCTTTCACATTTGCTAAGAGAACGGAAGTTGACTACAAAGACACCGAGACACTTCTTAAGTTTGTAACTGAACGAGGTAAAATTCTTCCTCGTCGCATTACCGGTGTATGTGCACTAATGCATCGTAAGCTTGTTCGTGCCATAGAACGTGCTCGTCACATGGCTCTTCTTCCTTATGTTGCTGAAGATTGATACTTAGTCTTGTGATTTTGGAGCTGAAACATGTCTGCTAAAAAGAAAATTTTACTTTTGGAAGACGTTAAATGTCTTGGTCGTTCTGGAGATGTAGCGACTGTTGCTAGGGGGTATGCGACTTATCTCATTATGAGAAAGAGGGCACTGATAGCTGATCGCTTATCTCTTCGTAGGCAAGATAGGTTACGTCAAGAGAGGCAAGCTCGTGCTGAGAGAGAGTTGGCTGAAGAGACTGTCTTGGTTAACAGTTTGGTTGGATTAAGCCTTTCTACGCACGTCAAAGTAGATCAAGATGGACATATGTATGGTTCAGTCTCAGCTAAAGATATATCTTCTAAGCTCGAAGAATTAGGATTTCAAGTTGATAAGAAATCTATTGTTCTGGCTAGACCTATCAAAGAGTTAGGCGAGTTTGATATTGCCTTGAAATTTGGTCAAACTTCAACAACGGTTCACCTTTCTGTTCTTCCGGAAGATGATAGCGAAGAGTCGTAGCTTTCTTTATTAATTTCTACTTGATCTGATTGAGATCGCTCTTGGATAAGATCAACGCATCTACTAGGAGAAGGGGAGTTGTGACTTTACTTCGAACTTTGTGCAGGTTACGTCTGCTAACAAAACGAATGAAACAGCGGCTGTCAGCATTGAAACTGGAAGGATAAACAACTTTGATCCTCAAATCAAACCGCTACTCACAAGAAAGATAAGGGCATAGAGATGAGCTTGCCCTAATCAAACTTTTTACCCTCTATTTGACTTGACTTGAAGATTCCTCTTCCTCTGTAGTCGACTCACTACTTAAAACGAAATCTTCCATCTCGTCCAACGCAACAATCACTTCATTGGTAAGGTTTAACGACTCTTCGTGATAGTGAGTGGCTCCACTACTCACTAGGAGCTTCAATCCAAACTTTTTGCAAACTTTAGAAGAAGCCTTAGTGATCATCTCACCTAATTTTTGAACTAGCTCCATCTGCAATCGGTAAAGCTTATTATTTCCATAAGCGGCACGCTCATCTCTAGCCCTTCTTAAAGACATCCATTCTTTTTGCAGCTCATTTCGAGCCTCTTCGGTCATGGTCTCTTTAAGGTTTTCATCCTGCAAATTATCCTGAAGTGACTGGATCTTCTCGTCTATATCCTTCAGCTCTTCTCTCATTTTTTGATTTGCAGAGTCCAGTAAACCCGTTCCTCTTTGACCATGACGAGAGCCAGTCACACACGATTCAAAATTTAAGACCCCAATAGGACAATGAGATGACTCTACCATTGACTTTGAAGGTTGCACATTCGATGAGAGATCCTCTTGATAACTTTTTGTTATACCAATAAGACGTCTCAATGGACAACCTCCACTAGGGACGTGCGTAAGATAAAGATATACTCCAACAGAACAGGCCACAACAGAAACGATAACTGCTGAGGATTTCTTAAAAAAGTCCATATTTCCCTCAAATTAAAAACTATTGCCTAACGAGAAAAAAAAGTTTGAGAGATCACTCGTTCGACCCGATTGGATCAAAGGATACCCAAACCCTACTGCTAACGGCATTCCCATAAAAGACCGAACACGTATGCCATAACCAATCGATGTCTGTAACTGTCCAATTCGCACTGGTGTCATAGTCGACCCACCCAAAGATAAATAGGAAAAGTCAGAAAAAGTAAAAACCGATAATCCTTCATTAATTGGAACATTGTACTCAGATGAACAGGCAAGCAAGCAATCACCACCTTTAGGGTAAGATGTTACAATGTTGTCCTCGTCGACAATTGTCAACCCAAGGCTTCTTTCTCTCCATCCACGTGGTGTAGTTAAGTGGTCGGTAAATATTCTTTCTGGATAAGGGAAATCGTCAAATGAACCCTTCATTAAGGACAAAGTGGAAAAAGAACCCGATAACTTAAAAACACCCTTCATACAAGGGACGTAAGCTGATGCATCTGCATATAATTTACCTGCAACATGAGACCTAAGATGTTGACTCGAAGTGAACAGAACTTCCCCAAGAAATGACGCTTTCCAACCAGAAAGATAAAATCCATAACCTACAGTGTGATCTAACGCAAGTTGAGCTCCAAACCCTTGCACAAAGAAATCACTCTCAATCTCTCTCCTAACAAGATCCGATGCTTCCTCTTCTTCCTCAGAATCGTCTAGAAAAGACTGAACACTACCGGCTCTATGTTGAAAAGAGACACTGGTATGATTTCCCAACATGCGAGAAAAACGATTAGAAAAAGTCTTTTTAGTAATACGGACATTTTCTGAAGGAGAAAACGATTGTTGAATAATAAAATCGAATCCATAGCCCCATTTCGAGCGAAAAAGAAGGGGCTTAAAAAAATCTCCTTGTATGTCAAAAAATTGCCTTCCAGCTGAGAGCTTTAATCCGACTGTTTCACCTTGGCCCCTGAGAGCTGTGATACCTTTCTCTCCCACGCTGAGTAGACCCATAGCATTGAAATGTCGATCCCGAATTTCGCAAGTTCCTTTCCAGGAAGACTCAGAAGCATATGTAAATGCAACTGATAGAGTCCCTGTTGGTTGCTCCCTCACTTCAATTATAAGTTCACGCAAAAACGGATCTTCTTGAAAAGGTTCTCTAGAAGCGAATATCCGAACGTATTCGAAAAGACCAGATTGCATCAATGTTGCCTCCAGCCTCTTCATCTCGCTAACATCAAAATAATCCATTTTGGCTAGAGGACATTGATCCATGATGAAGTTCGGGTCCGTTAAGACATTGCCACGAATAGAAATGTCTCCAATCCTTAATTTTTCTTTTGGATCAATCAAGACAGTCAAATCAAATGTAAGATCTTCTTCCCCTGTCAATATTTGATCTATGTGCACCTCACTCTCAACAAATCCATGAGAACCATAGAGAGTCTCGATACTAGAGACTGCGAGTCGAATCGCCTCAGGGGAAAACACTCGCCCAGGAGAAACTCCAAAACACTTTAATAAATCATTGACGTTGAACGGGTCATCAGAAGGAAGTTGAACATTTCTAATAGAGTATTTAGATCCTTGCAAAACTTCAAAAACTAATGTAATTGCGCCACTATCTTGATATTCAAAAGGATGCAATATAACTTGGGCATCTGAATAACCATCATTTTTTAGAATAGAAAGAAGGTTGATTCTGTCTTGTTCAGCTTTTCTCTGATCGTAAAGACCGATATGAAAAAGGAACGAAGAGAAAGGATCATATTTCTGTGAGAGACGAATTGATGAAAATGCCGAAAGGTAGCGATCATGAAGTCCTATAACCTTTATCGATCTAATGTAGTAAAAAGTACCAAGGTTTACTTTAACAAAAAGATCTACTGCCTCTTCTCCGACTGGAGTCTCGCTGATTTCCACCTTAGCGTTGAGATAGCCCCTAGACTGTAAGTATTTGACTACCTTTCTCGACTCCCAGAGGAGCTTGTTTTTATCGAATCGATCACCTTCTTTGACAGGAAACTGTTTATCGAATTCCTCCTTAGAGAATTGTTCTCTATTTCCTGAAATAGTTCCACGAACAGATCGAATGAACGGGCGAAGTTTACCTTGAAAAACTATGGATAGACCATCTTCGTTTACAAAAAATTCAGGTATCAATTTCTCGAATACAGAAGACAGTTTTTTGATATCGTCATTCAGTACAACAGGGTCAAACCTTTCGCCAGGTTTACTATTCATCTCAGACAAGTAAGAGGACATCTCATCTTCCGAGCAGCAATCATCAACACCTTTCAATTTAATTGATGATATTTTGAACTCACTTGCGACCAAAACTCCAGAAATGCACACAAGGAACAAGCAAGCAAAATAGTTCTTTAAAGACAGTAACTTCAACATTTCATCCCTACTTTGTCGATGTCCACATCATCTAGAAAGATCACCGATAACAAATCGCTTTCATAACTATTATTGGACCGTTCTTTATTGGTAAGATCTACATGGAAACGAAAAATCCAATACTCCAAAAGATCATAACAAGCAACCCAATGTTATAGCATATCTTTTCTATTCTCTTTTTGATAAAAAAAGCCGTGTACAATCTTCAAACTCCAGAAGAAAAAATAACAAATTTCTTTTGATTGTCTTTGGGAAACCCCCATCCCTGCTACTCATCAAAAAACAAACGGCAACTAAATATGGTCATAAATATGGATCGAGAGATTCATAATAAAACGATATAGTTTTTCAAACGATCAAGCATCCGAATAAAAGCAAAAAATACAAAAAATGACCGAATGAAAATACGGCCCATTGAATCTACACGGACTAAACAGATCACTGAAACATATTGTTATGTAACTTTATTTGAAACGAACAAATGATCGTTAGAAACTTGTTTTTGTACCACAAAATAATTGAAGAAACATAAACTCGCGCACTGGTTTTTCTTGCTTGGTATCGCCATGTTTCTAAAAACATTGAAACCACTTGTTGCCTTGTGCAAGAGAAGGGGACTCATCTTCCCAGGATCTGATCTTTACGACGGGTTTGCCAACACATATAGCTATGGACACTACGGATGCCTTTTAAAAAAAAAGGTTAAAGATTTTTGGTGGAATCGTTTTGTTCAGTCTCGAGATGACATAGTGGGATTAGATTCTCCGATTCTGTTACATCCAGAAGTATGGCATTCCTCAGGGCATGTCTCAGGCTTTCATGATATGCTCGTTGATTGTAAAGCTTGCCATTATCGCTTCCGAATAGACCATCTCATCGAAAAAAAAGGCATTGAAGTCTCAGGGATGAGTATAGAAGATCTACAGGAAACTTGGTCAAAAATAGATGTGTCATGCTCTCATTGCGGGAAGAAAGATTTCACAGAAGCAAAACAATTCAATTTAATGTTCCAGACCAGTCTATCCAAAAGCGATTCTGGCAAAAATCTCGTCTACCTTCGACCAGAAACCGCTCAAGGTATTTTTCTAGATTATCTTCAGACTTTGATTTCAATGCGCAAGACACCACCATTCGGAATAGCACAAATTGGTAAAGCATTTCGCAATGAAATAACCCCTGGACATTTCATTTTTCGCACGATTGAATTCGAACAAATGGAAATTGAGGTGTTCATACCTCCTGAATCTTGGGAAAAAACTTTTTCTCATTGGAAAAAGGAAATTGAGTCTTGGTACGAGCTGATAGGGGTAAGTTCTTATCAATTTCAAGAAATACCAAAAGAACAATTGCCTCATTACTCTCTTAAAAATTTAGATCTTCTTTTTGCATTTCCATTTGGCTTGTCGGAACTGTGTGGACTAGCATACAGGGGAGATCATGATTTGATGTCACATGCTCAGGCAACCAAGAAAGACATTTCTTTTTTCTGCCAGAGAACCAATAGACGTTACATTCCACATGTCATAGAGCCTTCTTTTGGAGTTGATCGCACTATTCTCGCTATACTTTGCGATGCATATGACGAAGAAGAAGTGAATTCCGGCAATAGAAGAACTGTTCTCAGGTTTAAACCTTGGATGGCCCCAATTCAATGTGCATTTTTCCCTCTTATGGAGGGGCATGAACAATTAAGACAAAAGGCGCGCCATTTATACAAATCTTGTCTTGGGAAGTGGGATATAGAATATGATGAAAAGGGCGCAATTGGACGGAGGTACCGCAGGCACGACGAGATTGGAACACCGTTTTGCATCACTGTTGATATAGAATCGTTAGAAGATGAGTGCGTAACAATTCGTTTCCGAGATTCGATGAAACAAGTTCGTATCCAAGAGTCTCAAATCATTCAGTTTTTGGAGAAGGAACTTGCCCCTAAGACAGAAGGACAGATAGAATAAAAAGTTTCATTTTCAGAATTCAGGGAAGGATGGCAGAGCGGTCGAATGCGTCTGATTCGAAATCAGATTACGCGGCAACGTGTACGGGGGTTCGAATCCCTCTCCTTCCGTTTTTGTGTGAATATCAATCATGAGATATCTGATAGGATTCTTTCCCATGTCGAAAGGTAGAACTTCTCATTCTCTCGCAACCAGGAAACTGTTGGATGTCGGTTTTTGCCGACTGATTTAGAGTAGTGCAAATTAAATGTTTGAATGAATTTTGGATCGACATAGCATCCAAGCTTTTTGTGTGGCACGAATCCACAGTGAAACTCGACATTTCTGGCTGTATTTTCTGGTCTTAATAGAAAATCAATGAAAGCATGGGCCAAATTTTTCTTCTTGCACCGCTTTAGTATAACTAAATTATCGAAAGTGATAGAGGATCCTTCCTTGGGCACAACAAAGTTTATGTCATTATTGACTCTTTTTGTTTTCAAAATCTCGCCCAGATATGCCTGACACACCACAAATTCACCTGATTCAAGTCCGATATACGGCTCATTAGAAAAAGTTGCTATATTTCTTTTCCAATCGAGAATAAGGTCACCAGCTTGTTGTAGTTCATCTTGATTTGTAGAATTGTGTTCGTATCCAAGTGAAAGGAGCGCGGAACCGATAACATCTTTGGGATCATCTAGAAGTGTCATTCTACCCTTAAATTGTTTCCATTTTGAGAACACAAACCAACTGTCAGGGACAGATGAAACCTTCTTTTCATCAAATCCAATACCCAAAATCCCAATAATCTGCGGAATGCTATAGGTCATGGCTGGATCAGGAGAAAATTCCAAATAGGACTCATCAATATAAGAAAGATTTTTCAATCTGCTTCGATTAAGCTGCATGATCAATCCTTGCTCATGCATGAGTTCAATGAAGTAAGAAGAACAAAAAACGATATCGTAATCGTCTATAGAATTCTTAGTCTTGGCATACATCGATTCATTGTTCTCAAATAGACTATAAACTACTTCACAATGAAACTCTTTTTCAAAGTCGTGTAGCACGTCTGCAGAAAAACAGTTTGGCCAGCCAAAAAGTACAAGACGATTTTTATTAGGCTTATAAGTAGCAATCCAATGAACAAGAAGGCATGCTATTACGAATGGAATAGTCCAACGCGCAGACTTTATCAAAACAAATCCCTCGTGACATAGGCAGTAAGGACGTGATCCATTTTACTTAAAAAAAGATTTTTTAGAGTGCGTTGCTTTGTCTCTTCAGCTAGCTCAATAAAGAGCAAATCAGTTCGAGCGTCATTATGCTGAAGCAATTCTCTTTGCCTCTTGCGCTTGATTATGAAAGACAAGTCCAAGTATAGGTATGTGGGATAAAGTTAGGACAATATTCATAACCAGCAACGCGCGTGAAAGTGATACATCGAAAATAGCCAAGAAGTCGACTAGCCCTGTCAAAGCGACAACAAGAGAAAAGATCCAAACTATCCACCGCAAGGCTAGTTCAACCTTCATAGTCCCTGTCACGCATGAACTGGAAATCATGGAAAGAGTTGATTTGATACATTGAAAAAAGCTTAGCGCACAGCCAATCATGGAAAGAACAATTAAGACATGAGGGGCGAATCCTGTTGCTGTAAGGACAAAGACAAGGATTGGCTTTAAAATCTTTGTAAGAGCAATACAAATATCGGCAACGGATTGAAGGATTGCAACTCTTCCTTTGTTGTTTTTTATTGCATCTACTAAGTCAACAATTTTTGTTACAAGCTGAAAACAAGCCGCGACTGCCTCTAGGATGGAAGCTGCAATCAGAGGTATAACAGCTCCGTTTTTCTTCAATGCCGCAACAATTCGTGTGATAAGTTGTGCAATAGTTGCAAAAAGATTTAGTAGATAAATTTTAGAATAAGCGTCTTTCTGATCTTTTAAAAGTTCTTGAATTTTACTCGATACAGCGGCTCTATCTTCTTCTGTTTTGCATTCTCGCAGTTCTTTTCTACATTTTTTTACCTTTTTTTCTATTGTAACGTATTGCCATCGTCTTAATGAAAGATTACTAAATTCAATAAAGGCAGGGACCGCAAAAATAAAATAGGACCCCTTAACAAGGGCCCCTGAAGAGCCTTTTAACGCGATGATAGAGTGTTCTTTCATCAAAGAAATTGTTGTATGTGCTTGTCGCATTGTAGGTTCTAAAGTCTTAAGAGTGTTTTTTACAACTGAACAAACGACTTGAGAATTTTTAATAACATTTTTTTTGCAGTGGCAAGTGCAAATGGAACGAACTTTCTTTAAAATAGTGACAAGAGCACCATTTGTTCTATACACGACAGGCAGAACAGAAATCATATAACTCCTAAGTTAAGGCAGTCAAAACTTGAACAAGACACAATAGAGATTGAATTTGATAGGAGGCTGATAAAGTCTAGATGTCTGCTTTACTGGGCAAACTACAAAAGAATTTAAGTAGGAACAGGAGGTGGTGGGTGCGATGGTCTAGTGATTTGTGGTCTACTAGTTCTGGATGGACTAGTGGGCCGAGTAGGGCTGGTGTTGCCTGAAAGCGAAGCAGGTCTAGGTGGTACTGGAGGTTTAGGTGGCTTGGGTTGATTTCCACTTGTTTTGTTTTCACTTTTAGAAACGTCTTTTTCAACCTTCTCTTTTAATCCATGAACCTGAAGTGCAACGTAGAGAAATTGTAAAAGGGCAAAGGAAAACGTTGCCACCATGGAAAGGGGAGTAGGAGAGACTGAAAGAATAGCCTGGGCCAAGAAAGCGCATGTTGCAAGGGCATTGAGGGCAACAACTAGCGCCATGACAGCCAATCTTTTTTTGGAAACTTCTGGATCTTTAAATGCCTTAACTAAGGTGGTAACTGCATTGATTGTAGACAGCATAGAACTTAATAACGTGAAACCTATTACAAAAGTCGACAACCCTGGGACGAACAATCCTGCTATACGAAATACGTGAGATAATGCACCCGTTAAGCTTGTCAAAACTTCTGAGGCGACAAGAACCATATTGGAAAGTCTAAGCTTATCTTGAAGTTTTAATTTTTCGTTTGCACTAAGAGATCCTGGATCTCGCTTAGACTTTGCATAAAGCTTCAAGAAAGATGTCAGACGCACTGACATTTGAGCTATATTGCAGACCTCAAAAAGCAGACCAACTATTCCAAGACCAAGATCTCCCATACTTTTCCCACTAACAGCGCTAATCTCTGCTACTTGTTGAAAAACCAAAGATAAAGAAAATGCCGCTGTTGTAATGGAATGACGAAATATAGATTTTTTTGTGACTTCACTCTGCTGAGAAAAGGCAGCCCGAAGCTCAGATATTTTCTTTGCAGTTTTGTTTGAAAGATCACTAACGCGAGATCTTAACTTGGCAAGAGCACTCTTATTGGTACCTTTCTTCTTGGTTTTGCCTTTTTTGCCTTTTATTGCCCTGACTATTCGGGTGAATACTCGGCATACACAATTATCTTTTTTAGTACGATTTGGACGATTAACCTTAACTGGTTTGTAATACGATTTTCCAGAACTAAGATTCACTCTAGGTGATTCACTAGAAGAAGATGAAGAAGGAGGCGCGACAGACATATATCATTTACTTTTAAGCTTAAGATTAAGGCGGGCTTGGTCAAAATATGTATAGAGAGAATGCAGAGGGACGGAAGAGGTAGGGTCCATTGCAGATGAGGGAGCTCACTTTACCTAAAGAAACATAGAAAGAGGGTTTCCTTCAAGAAAGGTGGCCTAAACTAATTGGAAGTTGAATTCAACGTCTGATAATGTTCGTTATGTTGCGAAACGTGTCTAATGTGTCTTCTGGGAAAAGACGTAAGACCGGACGCAACTCGCTTAAAGAATGCTTATCCGGTCAACGCGCGAATTTAATATTTATTTAATGAGTTTGACTTGAAGCTCTTGCTCCCTAGCATTTAGGAATTCAAGAAGAAGCTCCAAGAGATCACCACCTAGAAACGTAGAAGCAAGATCATTTCCTAAGGAAACAGTCCTCATTTCCAGTGCAAACGTTT
>NZ_PPEU01000011.1:0-19410 GCF_003056015.1 Candidatus Similichlamydia epinepheli
AGATCTGGAAGCCAATTTGCAGTATGAAGATCGTGAGTCCGCCTCCTTTCATCTCCGGTACCCCTGCGAAGCTCCAAAAACTCCTCGATATCGTTGTGCCATGTTTCCAGATATGCACAAATGACACCACGACGCTTTCCACCTTGATTAACAGCCAGTGCTAAATCGTTTAAAATTCTCAAAAAAGGAACAACACCTAATCCCACTCCGTTTGTTCCGCGAATCAGAGACCCCTTCCCTCTAACAGAGGAAAAATCTACACCAAGTCCTCCAGCATATTTGGATATTCTCGCACACTCTGAGTAAAGCCCAAAAATGCCCGTTGGATAACAACGGCTCTCTTCATCTGTATGTAAAGAAGAAATCTCATCAGAACAAGTCAGTCCAAAGCAAGACGATAACTGAGGATGAGAAGTTCCAGAAGTTATATGGTAAAGCGTTTGAAAGACGATAACTGAGGATGAGAAGTTCCAGAATTAAAAAGAGTAGGTGTTGAAGAACAGAAACGCTTACTGTTGTAAAGTGAGTAAAATGAAATAGCCGCATCTTCCGGTTTCTTTTCTTGAAAGCTTAAACCAATCGCAACTCGCATCCACATATATTGTGGAACTTCAATCCTTCTCTTTCTTGAGTGATTTAAAATAGGAGATCCTGAAGACGAATCGTCAACGTTCCTTTCATGCAACATATAACGATCATACAAAGTATAAATTCCTAGAAAATCAAATTGAAAATCTCCTAAAGGATTGAGAAACGACGCTAAATAAGGAATATTTAACGTCAAACATTTCGGATCCAAAAGTCCAATTTCCACTCCCCTTTGTAAAAACTTATGAAACCCATTAACATGTGCAACCTTCAATGCTGCCATGCCGTCCTGAACAGACCAATCAAGAACTTCTTCATAAATGAAAGTTAGTAAAATTCTAGCTGCAAAAAACCTATAACTTTCATCATGTTCAATTAAAGTTCTTGCATTAAGCAAAACTGTTTGGGCTCGCTCTCTTCTATTCATAGCAACATTCATTGTACGAACAATGTGATGTGACAACTCATCTCGCGAGTGAGGCAAAGAGAGTCCAACGGAAGCCATTTCAATTCTAGTAAGAAGATCAGGTGTGACGAGCTCCGACAAAAAGTCTCCAGCTGACTCAAGAGATTCACTCTTGCGAAGAATGAAGCGCTCTCTTCTGTAATCAGCATACAATTTTCTTAAGCTCGTGAGCCCCATACTATCCAAGGTGAATTCTACACAATCTTGAATCTCTTCAAGATAAATCTGGCTTCTTACTTGAGATACAATATGGCTTGTTACTCTTTCGGCTACAGAAAGCGCTTGTTTCTCAATGCGTTCCAAAATGTCAGATGTTAACTCCCTTCCATCAGTTCCGTGCATATTTTGCGCTAACATTGCTTTAAGAACAGCGCGAAAAACCTTGTCAGAATTCCATGCAACTATCCGACCATCCCTAAGAATCACAGACAATCGTTCAGTTGAGACAGAAGACAAAGAGTTTTCTTCACCAGTTCGAGAAAAATCCAAACATTCACCCTTAACAGAAAGAGCGGCAGAACCAATCATATTCTCAAGATGGCCAGCTTCTAAACAGGTGCGACCTAGCTCACGCACATCAGACAAAATCCTGTTGGAAACATTCACAATCAAAAAATGAACACGATACGAATCTACACCAGAAAAAAAGGAGGCATCTTTGTCTTGAAAAAGCGCACACGCTACTGTCTTCACAAATCGAACGAGATCGAAGGCAAGAATATCTCTCCCTGACTGTACCAAAGGGAGTTCAACCGGAACAAGCAACTTCGAAGAAAGATGCTCCCACAAACCACCTTGAGGGGTAAGAGAAGACGCTTCAACCTTTGAAAAGACATCTGTATTTGTCATAATCCCCTCTTGCTTCGATTGAACATTAACAGCTTATACCTTCGAATAGATCACTTTCTTCATCAACACTATGTAATTTCGATGACTTTGAATACTCTGTAACTCTTGTCTCGAAAAAGCTTTCATTTTTCTTAAGATAAATGACTTCTGAAGCCCAGTCTAAAGGATTTTCTAGAACGACATCTCCATCAAACTGAACAATCGGATTCCATCCCAATCCAATCAACCGTACATTTGCGTTATAACAAACAAATTTCTTCAACTCATCACTCGAAAGTCCTGGAAGACTCTGTGGAAGCAGGTCATCAACGAAAGCAAATTCCGTATCCATCGCTTTAACAAGAAAGCTAGAACATTCAGCTACAAAAGCATCATCCAAAATGTCCGGTTCTTCACGAAAAAGATCTAAAAGAAGACAACGCCCCAGTTCAATATGGTTAGTTTCATCACGCAATGTGTAACGAAACATTTGTCCGATACCAGGCATCTTACCTAAGCGACAAAGATGCAATATCGGCAAGAAAAGTGCCCAAAATTGCGCTCCTTCCATCACCTGTGTGAGAGAAAAAATCGCTTTGGCAAAAAGCTTTTTGTTTTTCGTTTGTGTTAAGTCAATGTCTTTCTTGAGATACGGCATCCCGGCCATAATCAACGAGTTTTTGTCCTTAATAGAATCCAGAGACAAGAACATCGCATTTACTTCATGTGGGTTGATTCCGAGAGAAGATATCATGTAAAGCAGAGAATCAGTATGAATGTTTTCTTCATGGACATGACGTCCAACTACCATTTTCAGTTCTGGTGCACACAAATTTTCTCTAATTACAGAATACCCACAATCTCCAATCAAACCTTCAGATGCAGAAAAATAACCAAGACCAAACTTAACGATGTTTCGCTCTACGGAATTTAGGAAATCAGAACTTGACCATTGCGCAACATCGTCGAACATAGGAATTTCATGAGGTATCCAATGATTGGCATCCATCTTTCTATATAACTCGTATGCCCAAGAGTACTTAAGAGGAAGAACGTTAAACTCGGAAGAGTTCCTGCCGTTAATAACTCTTTTTTGCATGAAAGCTGAACGCGCCGCCGCCTCGTCCAAAATGTATTGGCGATCACCAATTTTATAAACAATTACACCCTTGCCTTGCTCAGCAACATAGGGAACTTCATCAGAATTTTCCATAAAATGGCCTCAACTGGGTGTAAAAAGAAAGAAGGCGCAATCATACGAAAACAGTCAATAAAAAACAGTCTGGCGAAAAATCAAGGATAAAAACGTGCGGCTACCAAGACTTGAACTTGGGGCCTCGACATTATCAGTGTCGCGCTCTAACCAACTGAGCTATAGCCGCAAAAAAGATATGGAGACTAGGAGACTCGAACTCCTCACCCCCTGAATGCAAATCAGGTGCTCTACCAAATGAGCTAAGTCCCCACGGTTGGACAGAAAAGAAAGTGTTCGAGTCTACATCCAGGTGAAATTTCGTGGAAGAAGAAGAGTAGACTTAGCTTTCAACTAATCAAAGGGGCAAAAAAGAAGATGGCAGCAGCGGTGGAAACGTTTAACGAATCTATTTTCCCTAACATTGGGATAGATACGAGATGATCTGCCCTCTCAATCCAAAAAGAACTCAATCCCAACTGTTCTGACCCCAAAAGGAACGCAGCAGGGATAGACCAATCTATTTCTCTTATATGCCCGCCGACCTCAGGTTTTGTTCCAATTAATTGGTATCCCCGACTTCTTAACCAATCATGAATTTTATATGAACTGTCCTGAAAAACAGGTATTGTAAAAAGCGCGCCAAGACTTGATCTAACGGCGTTTGAATTCCAAGGATCAGCTACCGGATCGCTTAGAAGAATTGCTTGCAATCCAGCAGCGTCACCACTCCTCAAAATAGCACCAAGATTTCCTGGCTTCTCTATACGATCTAAAACTGCAACTCGTGTTATGCAATCGGGAACCCATTCCCATAACTTTCTATTAGGAATCTTAGCAACTGCCAACAATCCATCTGGACTATCCCTATAGGAGAGAAGAGAAGAGAAGATAGACGAAGAAACTTGAAAAAGTTCACTTCCTAATGAAGAAAGCCTGCTAAGAATATAAGGCTCTCTTTCTCCGACAAAAAATTCCGAACAAAAGAAAACCCACTTTGGCGTTGCAAACCCCAATTTTCCGCTCTCTACACTCTCCAGATAACGAGACAACTCACGAAACCCTTCGATAAGGAATTCTCCAAGTTTTTCTCTATTTCGTCGATGTTTTAGCTTGCTCACAGTTTTCAATTTATGATTCTGATGACTCCTCAACCAATATTGAGAAGAAAGAAATTGGTCGTATTTCATACACCCACTTTCCTAAATCGAAAAACGCTCAAAAAAGAAAAGATAAAAAAAGCAGAAAGCAACAAATCACTCTCATTTAGATTTAACACGAACGAACCAAAAGAGATTTCCCAATTGTCCCAAACACCACCCAATAAGAGGGAATCTATTAGGTTACTACATCCGCCCACAAATGCCAAATGCGCAAGGGCCCTTTTACAGGGGGACGATTCTCTTTTTACAAACTGGAAAAAACAAATAAGAGAGACACAACGACAAAAAAAAAGGCTATTTGGGTAAGAACCAAACCAACCAAACGCGCAACCTGAATTCAGAAAAAAAGAAAAACGCACCCCTAACATAAAAACAAAATCTTACAAGCGAATCACAGATCATGCTAGAAGAGGTCATTTGGAAAAAGAAAAAACAGTCATGAATTAATGAATTTTCTCATAGCATCCTCTGCTGTTTCTCAGTTGCCTGTTCTAATTCTGCTTGCGACTTCACGGTGGTAACTGCGTATGGAACAGCTTCTAGCCTAGCAAAAGGGATCGCCTCACCTGAAATGTCACAGATGCCATACGAACCTTCTTCGATTTTCTCAAGAGCCCTGTTTATTCTTCCCAACAAGGCAAATTCCTTAACAGTCATCTCAACACTAATTGCGCGATCTAAGTCGTGTGAACCTTCATCAGCTTGATGCTGTGAATAACCCCTGGTTTCATCTGGGACACGAACTTCCTGAGTGGACCCCTGTAGGATCTTCGTCAAACGGGCACGCATGTCGAGAAGAATGAGCCTAAATCTCTCAACCTCTTCCTGACGCAATGACATATAACGAACACCTCCCTAACCTTTTTGAGATATCGGAATACACTAAATACTCTCCCCGAATCTAAAGGAAACCGCTTAAAAGCCAAAAAACGCAAACAAACGATCCCCTGGCGAGTACGATAAAACGAGATAGAGTGAAAATTTTACCAGTAATACCTGCAAATTAAAAACACAAACGGAAAGCACCATGCCTAAGAAAGAAGGAAACTAAAACTGAAGGGGAACACAGGTAAAATATTCTAGAGCGAAAAACTCCATCGGAGAAGATGGGATTCGAACCCATGATACGTTTTCACGCATACACGATTTCCAATCGTGCTCCTTCGGCCACTCGGACACTTCTCCTCAGACTCGGAAGATTCTACGAAGAGGTCAGATTTCCCTCAAGAATAGTGTAGAATGCGTTTCTGAACTTATGCTATCCTCCCCCTAGTTCATTAGTGAAAATTTCTGTACGTATTGAAGACTCGAGGGATGGAAAGTTGGTGTCGATAATTTCCAAATGTCTGTTTTTCGGATTGCTTGTTATAGCTAATTTACCTCTTTTGTCTGAGGAAATAATGGTAACGCTTCCCGCTTATTTTTGTATTGCAGAAGAGCTAGCTCAAGGTGTAGCGAAGGTTGGATCCCTAGTTTGCCCCGAGGAAGGTCACCATCCATCTTTCATTACACCTGAAAAACTTGAATGCATGAAAAACGCGAAAGTTTGGTTTGGAGTTGGAAGCGCATTAGAAGATTCACTGCTTTCTGTGATTTCTGACGACGTTGTCTACGTCGACTTACAGAATTGCTCTTCAGTATGCAACACACATGATCCACATTTCTGGCTAAGCCCTTCTTGCCTTAAAGAACAGGCTGAACTTATGTGCGAAACTTTGATATCTATCTTTCAAGAAAAACAAGAACAATTACAGGAAAACCTTTCTAAAGTTTTAGACGACATTGAAATGACCAGACAGGAGATCAGAACACTGTTGGGGGAAGAAAAGGTCTCTTTTATTTGCTCTCATGATGCTTTAAGATATTTTTGCAATGAATTCACAATTGACTATACCCCTTTTGACGCCAATGGATATGATCCCTCTTTTTCAGATTTGGAAGAACTTGTGCAAAAGGTTGAGCATTCAGCGCCATCACTCTTGGTTTTGATAGAAGGACATCACGAAGATCTTGGTCATGCTTTATCTGAGAGTTTGAATTTGCCTGTTTTTTTATTTAATCCTAATTCGAAGAACGTGCTCGGACAGCTTACATCACTTGCTAAGGCACTTGTTCAAAACAATAAGGATATGGATGAATGATTCGGGAAACTTCCCTCGTCTAGTAGTCTCTAACTTATCACTCTACATGGGCGAAAAGATACTCTCTGAAGTCTCCTTTCAGGTGCATCCTGGAAGCCCGTTAGGGTTGATTGGTCCTAATGGAGGAGGGAAGACCTCTCTCATCCGCATAATAGCTGGTCTGTTATCTCCCACTTCAGGCGAGGTTAAGCGTATAAGTCAAAAAAAAACAATTGGATACGTACCGCAAAACATTGCGAGAGAAGCCGACCTGCCTCTTTCTACACTTGAATTCGTTGCTATGGGGCATAGAGAACAAAAAACAATAGGATGGCGACTCTCTAAGACACAAATAAAAATGGCCGAGGAATCACTTACAGCTGTTGATCTATTAGATAAGCAAGATGACAGAATTTACAATCTATCAGGTGGACAACTGCAACGCGCAGCTCTCGCGAGAGCTATTATCAAAGACCCCGACATCCTTCTTCTTGATGAGCCCACTACTAATAGCGATCCACAATCCAAGCGTGCGATTACTGAAATTTTGCACAAGATGAAAAAAAATGTAATTATCTTAATAGCGTCGCATGACCGCGAGTTATTACAAAAGCTTTGCACAAGCTATCTCTGTGTACAATGCAGCGGACTTCTTCTTAAAAAAGAGGAAGTTTTGTCACATTTTCTCGTAGGTAGTCATATATGAAATGGATAGAGCTAATTGGTTTAAATAGTCCTTTTTTTTTGCGAGCGTCCTTAGCAGCTTTAGGGTGTAGTTTTTGTACTAGTATAATTGGCAGTTACATAGTTTACAGACGACTTTCCAATCTATCGGCAGCAATATCGCACGGACTTGTAGCCGGACTTGGGCTTGGAATCTACTTACAAAAAGTTGCAAATTTAAAATGGATTTCTCCTGAAATAACATGTCTAGGATTTGCAATTTTGAGTGGTTTATTTCTTTCCTTAGCAGGGAGAGAAAGCTCCGCCAGTCAAGAAGCAATGGCTACAGCAATTTGGGTCAGTGGAAGCGGGGTCGGTTCAATTCTTCTTTCCAGAACACCTTCATCTAGTCAGTCACTGAGCAGATACATGTTGGGAAATATCCTATGGGTATCGAATGCTCAAATTCGACAGGTGTTTATTCTAAGTTTATTCGTTTTTTTATTTGGTTTTCTTTTTCACAAACAGATCTTATGCAGATCCGTAGATGAGGACCTTGCTCGCTTACACGGAATACGTGTCACACGGCTTGATTTTCTTCTTATGACTTTCATTTCAATTACAGTCTCTATTTTGACTATAATTTTTGGAGGTCTCTTTGTAATGGCTTTTCTTCATCTACCTGCTATGATTTCCGAAAAAATATCCAAACGTACCATCCTCTCTTCAATGATAGGCACTTTATTTATTAGCGTAAGCGCTTCAATATTGGGCCTTTTTCTAAGTTTACACACAAACACACCTCCAACAGGCGCCACGGCGTTGCTTCTAGCCTCACTTTACGCCGTTGCCTTTCTATATTCAAAATTGGTCAAACAAAGCGCAAGAAAATCTCTTCTTTTTCAAAGAATTCCAGCAGCTGAAGAAAAACTAAATGATTGATCTCTAGGAAAACATTGTAATCTTTAGAGAGAACATAGAATGCAATTCTGAAGTTCCAACCAGCTCCTTTCAAACCTGTAATGAAAGCATAATCAAATTTTACACTCTCCAATTCGCTTAAACTTTTTTCACAAAATTCCTGCAATTTTTTTAGTTTATTAAAGTCGGTTTCTGGAGAAATCACAAAGTCAATTAATGCTCTTCGTCTACTCATTCTCTTAAAATTTTGTAAACAAGAAGAGGTAAGCTCCGAATTTGGCATTACTAGGAGCTCTCCATCTGCCGAACGAATATGAGTAGTTTTAATCCCGATATACTCAACTGTTCCTATTTTATTACCTGCTCTGACAGTATCACCAATTCTAAATGGAGCGTCTAACGTTAGAACGAAGAAATTGAAAATGTCGCCCAAAACCTTCTGAGAAGCAAAAGCAACAGCTAAACCTCCAACTCCCAACCCTGTAACCAAAGCAGTAATATTGACTTTCAAATTATCTAAAGCGAGTATTCCTCCGATTGACCAAACAACAATTTTTATAATCATTGTAATTGGTCCAAGAAGGTCATCCTCTGCAGACGGGTAGCGCCTTCTTACAAATCTAGAGACAATATCTACTAACAAAGAAACAGCTAAAGAGCAGCCTCGGAAAAATATCATGAACCCAAGGCCGAACGAGATAGGCAGGTCCAACCAATAGACAAAGTCTAGCTCTTTGCAAAGCAAATAAAGTGCTACTGCACGAGCAAAAGGAAAAATATCACCCATTGGAGGCTTAAGTATAGTATGAACCCAGGGATATTTCAATTTCCCCAAAAACATCCTAACTCCCCAAGCAGCCAACCGAAAACAACCAAAAATTAGAAAAAATATGAATAGGTCTTGAAAAAGATCTAAGTAATTTGTTCTTAGAATGAGTCCGTAGATCCATTTCAAATAATTGGTCACCTTATTCAAAGTCATTACTTTCCCCTTATGCACAACGGATTTCACTACTTAATCTGATTCTTTGCGGAGTAGTAATCTGGAAAAGAGAAAAAATCAAGACATACTTTAGATATGATTTTGTTCATGTTTTGCTTATTATCAATTGCCTTTCTAGCTGTGATTTCCTATTTATTACGTATGAAAATCACATTAGAGTCTTCCATACAAACGTGTGAGATTGAGTGTGCTGTTTTGAGAGAAAGGCTCCAATTAAAAGAGTCTTTATGTGAAGAATACAAGCAAGAATTACTAACCCAATCTGCAGAACTACAAGATCTCAGGACTATACGTGCGACACTAAATAGGGAAAGAGAATTCGTTCAAAAAGAACTAGAACATCAAATTAAGAATCTATCTAATCAAACCATTCGCACTACACAAGAAACGCTATTTCACGAATTCAGAACACAATGGAATGTAATAATCGAAAAAGATCGTCAAGATTGGAATAATAGAGAACTTCGCATACAAAATATTCTGCAGCCAGTCCACAAAGAACTAGAGCAGCTGAAATCTTTACATGCTTCCTCAAACGAGTCTTGGATAGGGACGTGTAATCGATTAGCTGAACAAATCAAATCCCAAGTGACACATTGCCTAGCATTGCAACAAGAGACGAAAGAATTAAAAGATGTACTTAAAAATCCAAATTTAAAAGGCAGATGGGGTGAACTTCGATTAAAAAGGATTATTGAAATATGTGGATTAGTTTCGTACTGTGATTTCGAAGAACAAGAAGGTGATTCTAAAAGAAGGCCTGATTTAACTATAAAATTGCCCGGGAGCAAGTCTATTGTAATTGACGCAAAAACTCCTATGCAAGATTTTTTCGAATTAAATCAAGTTGATGAAGCACAAAAAAAAGAAAAAATGAAAGATCACACTCTTCGTGTGAAAAAACATGTTCAAGATGTTGTAAAAAGAGACTATTGGGATCTTCCTGTTGCTCCTGTTTTTATAATTATATTTTTCCCCACAGATTCATTACTTGGCGTTGCAATGGAAAATGATCCTTCTATTATAGAATGGGCTGCCCTGCAAAATGTAATTCTTTCTACTCCTTCGACACTAATTGGTCTGTTAACAACTATTTCCATGTGTTGGTCACAACAAAAAAATATGGAAAACAGTGAAAAAATTCGTCAAAAAAGCGTCGATTGTTTGAAAATGATTTCGCTATTTCTCAAGGAGCTTTCCTGCATGGGGAAAACCTTAGAAAAACTTGTAGACCAATTTAACCACCTATTGAAGCAGTCAAAGAACAAACTACTTCCTGATCTTGAAGAATTCAGAATGCTTGCTGGCCAAGTAGAAAATAAAACCATTCATCTGAAAGAAGTGGACAGAGAAGTTCAGTCATCATCCCCCTCTTCCAATCCACTCACGTAAAGGAGAGCACGTTCATAAATTGAAGTTAAATCGTCTCTTCCTTTAGATAGCTTAAGAGTTTTATCGAAAAATGACTTTGCTGAAATATTATCATTCAGTTCTAAAAAACAAATACCAGTTCGAAAATGACCGAAAGGCAATTCAGGGTGAAAGGACGCCCAAAACTGATAAGCTGTCGTTGCTTCGAAAAACTGTTCGTTTTTTTCCAATGCGAGACCAAGTGAAAAAAGATACTTCTCTTTTCTAACATCTAGAAGATATGCCAGACGAAAATACTTTACTGCATCATCATACCTAGCCTGCTCATAGGCTTGATATCCTAATGCATAAATGCTTTCCACTTTCTCTTCTGAAAGATCAATTGATTCGTAAAGAGGCGGCAATGCTCTAATTACTCCAATTAAATCTGATAAAGAAGGCGCTTCATCAGAACTAACTTTGGTACCAGATGATCGGATTAATTTCTCTAGCACACCTTTATCAATTCCAGCCCCTCCAAGAAATGTCCTATATTGTTCTGTATAAGTCTGTTCTAGTTCTGTCGTCATAACTAAACCCGCTGTTCATTAATACGGAAAAATCGATCTTCTCGATCTCTTTCCTTATTTGTAATAACTTTGCCACTTGTTAACTCTAAAAGGTCAGATGCGAAATTAGATGCTAAGCTGTCTGCAAAGAGAGGTCTCTCCGGAACTCTCCTATTATTGAGTACATCATTTGCCATATTCACTGCTTTTTGAATCAAATATTCTGCATCACGTTCTGAAATATATACTGAACTAAGACGTTCTGAATTTAACTCTAGTTGGCCAGAATCATTATAAGATAAAGAATCAATAATCCTTTCATCTCCAGAAAGAATAGAAACAATAATTGCAATAATGATAGCCATAAGCTGTATAAGCAATCGGTTCTCTTCTGGAGACGTCACATCTTCTTGTCTATTTTCACCGACAATTGAAGCTATCAGTCTTTCTAAAGTTCTAGAAAGCTTATAAAGAACATCCCAGGAAAGTCTATGACACTCAATAGCTATCTGATCTTTCAAAACTTCTAAAAATGTATCTAACCCCCTATACATCTCCTTTATGTCATTCCATAAACTGAAAGCTGATTCACCATTAACCTGCAATATATCAGCAAATCGTCGCTTCCAACGAAGTGATTCTCTATTACGACGATAGTCAGAAAGCACCAAAGGATGCACCTCAACATCGAGAGCGTGAAGAAACAAATTATAATCGATGTTACGCTGATATATAGGGCCTAAATCGGCGCTATTGTTTGCTGGATCAATATAACCAAATGATGCTGCAACAGCAGGAGTTAAGTGAGTTGTTCCCCAATCCCCAAGCAACTTGTTAACGGTAGAAGAATAAAAAAACATCTCTAAGAACTGGAGAGCCTTTCCTAACCACATCATATTCCTACCTGTAATATGAGAGTACTCATCGTACGCAAAAAGATGGCCACTAGTCGTGTCATCTCCTGACAAGGATCCTCCTATTAAATCATAATACTCTGCTTCTGTTGCTCGAGCTGGTAACCATCTCTGCGAAAAACGAGTTTGATCTGCATTAGGATATATTCGATACTCCCACACTTCTGGTCTAACCAAAACAGGTTCATAAAGAGTTGAGAACTCTACATTTGAAATATAATCTGTTTTATCGAAACGATTAGTCGGGTAACACCAATATCCGTATTGCGGATCATCTGGCACTCTTATATCCCACAGATAATTAAAGTGTGAATCGAACCACCTTAACTTAGTATTATCCAGATTTGATGCACTTGCGTTGTCTACTGCTCCCAATTTCTGAAAACGCGCATATTTTGATCTAGCAAAATTCTCGTCATATCTATGCGGATTATTACCATTAAGGAACTCTTCAACATGTATTCTTTTAGCGAATAACGAACCAACTGACTCGTTATATCTAGCTCCGAATACATCCAATCCATTTCCATCGTATCTAGCTCGGATTGGAACTATTTTAGAGCGTGTTAACAATGCATTGCGCTCATATGTATCGTGATCAAGTCTTTCACCATTGGAATACTCAACGAAATTTTTAAACATATGATTTTCTTGATAAACTGCCCCTTCCTCATCGTGAACCGTTATACTTTCCCAAGTCGAATATTGGGTCGCATATTCTTGAATTGCATTAGTAGAAGTAGATGCATTTGGACGAATACCTCTATTTCTCGTTCTACTGCGCCATATTTCAGGAAATTCAGAATCAGGATCACGTTTAATTACAAAATCATTAGGAACATAATCCCTCTGACTTTCCCATTCTGGTAGTTTCCAGTAACTTGAATATCGAGAATCAGAACGATTGGGAGCGGTATCAATGGTAGTTATTCCAGTGAATCTCGCTTCATGAAGATTTTTGTTATGAAGTATTAAGTCCCCTCTTCTTACAGAGAGTCCTGGAGTCCAGTTTCTCGCCATAAAACGAGGATTAGCGTCCGATAACAGGTTATCAATATCGAAAAATGCTGTCATGATCTTAGCTTTATTGCGATCGTACTGTACTTTTAAGTTAGCCAAAGTTTCACCAGATAAATGCACTCGTTCAGCATTATCTCTGCTTAATCGCAATCTTTCTTCTGTGATATTATTGAGAACAATATCTCTTATTTCATTAAATCCATCTTTAATGTCAGAAAAAATAGTCTTCCTTGCACCTGGATTAATCGCAAGCTCGTGATTTTGTTCGAATCTTCGCAAGTTATCGAATAGTTCTCTTCGCCTACTAGGATGCCACACAAAATTAAAAATTCTAAATTTGCTTTCCTCTGATGCCCAAATTTCAGTAGCAAATATAGCATCTTTACATAAGCGCAAAAGATGATAATTGTTCGGATCACTCATATTAGGCCAATAACGAGTAGCTCCGAAATCAGTAATAATTCTATTATTTGGACCGGAATATCTCGTATTAACTAGTAATCCCATCAAATTACGTTTGACTTCTTCGTAATCCCTTGCAGTCAAAGCCGGAATTCCAGTTGAAGGGAATTTCCATTGAAGAGCATACATTTGATCAAGAAGATTAAGAAGGTGCAAATATAGCTTTCCGACCCCTAATGAGTGAACATTAGTGTAAGGTATAAGACCCCCAAACGTAGTATAACCTCCGTCATGAAGAGACTGCATACAGCTCCAAAATGCTTTGGTCGTTCTATAAGGGTCAGCGCTCTTCCACTGAGGAGCAACAAATTCTCTGTGTTCAAAGAAATATTCTGCATCTTCTATAAACTTTTTTATTTTATAATGCTCAGGTGAAAATGCCGTTCGAAATGGCCTGGAATATTGTTCAAAATCTGGAATCTCATCTCCCACAATTTTTATTGTAGCATCCAATGAAGTAATTCCAGACATATAACGTAGAGGCCCAAAAAAAACTTTTGGTGACACATAGGCCTTAAGAAGATCTACGAAAGGCAATCTGCTGAGTCTGAGATCATTTAAAGCATTGAAATACTTCTGAATTTTTTTCTTATCGTAACTATTCCCATTAGCAAAAGGTGTAAACGCATCTTCAAAACATTGCCAAAGGTGCTTGAAAATTAGCTCTGGATTAGGATGTATGTACCCTGCTTTAGAGCAAACTTTCCAACTAGTAGTATCATTATTTGGGTTTGGTACATCTCCAACATTGTCAGACAAACAGAGAAACATCTTGTCTCTATAAATTCTAAACGCTCCAGCTTGTACTGATTCCGTTCGAGACCAATATTCTGGCAGCTCTTGAGGGAAGTCTTCTCCAGAAATTGAGAACACATATCGCTTAAAAATAACATCATTTCCTACTCGATCCAGAAAAGAGGGAATTTCTCTTTGCAAAGTACGGAAATTGTTTTGCAACAATTCTCGATTGCTACTATGTTCCCAATTATCAATCGACAAAGATGTCTTCATGTCATACATGCTTCTATAGATACTATCTCTAGTACTTGTCTGGATTAATAATAAATCGTCTGGGTTGAAGCCTTTGTGCAACATTTTGTTGTGAACAAATGTATAAATTTTTACTGCGTCAGCATAAAGGCCATTAAAAAACCCATTCAAGTGATCTCCTGAAACAGTACGGCCAAAAAGAGCATGCATACGATTCAATGGATCTTTGACATTTTCTTTCAAAAACCCAGCGCTAGCCTCTCGAAATCGTTGCTGAATGGAAGGAACATAACGGCCACTATTAGTAGGCGTACTGTCTGATTCCCTCATCAAGTCATTAATTCTTTGTAAAGGACCGTTTCTGAACCAATCGTAACTGTAAAGTTGTTCTGGAAATGTGCTACCTAATGGCCATTCAAACACTTGATAAGATGATGGCAATCTTTCACCTTCTCCTCCAAGGAGGAATTCTCTAGACTTTTCCATAGATAAAAGAAGTACCAACCAAGAATTTACCTCTTGAAAATGCGCAATAAGCGATGCAATAGCTTCGTCAACACGAAAGTTGAGTAATGCGGCATTCGCTAACCTTGCATATCCCTTAGTTTTAAGAATTGCGATAAATGCTTCTAAAAGACGGTCCACAAGCTCTTGAAGCGTAATTACTGGGACAACTGGAGTTGGATTGCCCAGGTTTCTAGCAAGTGTAAGAAGACGATCTTTATCATCAGCTAAAGCTTCAAGCCTATTTTTTTCTTCAATTTCTGTAGTAGTAGTTTCAGGAAGCAGCTCTATTGCTTCTTTCCAAGATTGCAGCTGGGTTTCAAAATAAGAAAGAGAAAACACATTTCTTGTAAGCGGAGTATAGGTATCTGGTGTCACATCTCCATTTGTGAAGCCATCAGAATCAGTGTAATTAGGTATGTTTGGACGCCATTTTTCTAAAGAACTACTAGATGTCATAAGAGAGATAAGGGGGTAAAGCTGAATATAAACAAATGATACAAGTCGATACTAACTCTCTTTATGAAAGTTGCTCACTTCAGAAGTGAGTGATAGACTTGAGAGATGATGGTTGCTTATTGGAAGCAATTTTTTAAATTTTAGGATTTGTCATGAACAATAAAGACTTCGCTCTTGTTCAAGAAGAAAACATTAAAAAACCAAACTGCATATTTAGACATTATTCACATAGAAAGACAGATTCAAATATCTACCATATATCTTGTGAAGACAGAGAAAACACATTCGCTATTATTTTTCATACACCACCAAGAAATTCCAAAGGAACCATTCACATATTGGAACATATGGTCCTAGCAGGTTCAAAAAAATATCCGATTAATGATCCTTTTTTTTCAATTTGCAAAAAAAACGTGCCTACATACTGTAACGCATTCGTTGGGGACGATTTTACGTGCTTCTTTGCATCATCTCAAATTAGCTCAGATTTTTATCGTATATTCGATGTTTATCTTGACGCGGTTTTTCATCCTCTTCTCAGTAAGGAAACTTTTTTAAGAGAAGCATTCCGATTAGAAAAAACAGGAGAACGATGGGAAGCAAAGGGAATCGTCCTGAATGAAATGAAAGGAGCGCTAGCGAATCCTGAAACCATCCTGTGGGAATCACTAAAAGCACAACTATTTCCGGATACACATTATGCATTTGATCCCGGAGGGATTCCTCTATCTATCCTAGAAGTCTCACACGAGGAGATATGTTCATATCACAAGGAATGGTACAACCCAGAACAAGCTACCTTCTGTTTTTACGGAGATCTTCCAATAGAAGGTCACTTCCAATTCCTTGAGGAGAAGGTGTTTTCGCAAAAAAAACCGCAAAAAGCCAAAAAGGCCATACCGAAACCCGCATCGATCACTACAATCCCTTACACCACTGTGTCATACCCAGGGAAGAAAAATCAAGCCGAACAAATCTTCGGGATTGCCTGGGTATTCGGCCCAGCAAAAGATCCCTCTTTATCTATACTTGCTCAAGTTTTCGAAAAGATTCTTGTTGGACATGATGGTGCTCTTCTTTCAAGAAAGCTTATAAAAAACGGGTTTTGTTCTCAGGTAGAAGGGTCTGTACAAGAAGGGCTTGCTCATGTAGTTCTTATGATGGAAATGTATGGAGTGAAAGAAATATCTGTACAATCTTGCGAAAAAACAGTTCTTGATCTTTTAAAAGACATTCGTAATGAATCAATACCGTCTCCATTAATAGGATTAGCAAAAAATCAAGTATTGATTAATTGTTTAGAAATCACAACCGATTGGGCAACATACGGATTAGAAACTTTGTTAAAAGGAGCTCTTCCGGCTAGGTGGGGAGGCAATTTTGCAGATTTTATTTCTGCACATTTTGTTATGGAAACACTAGATTCTGTAACAGAAGATTTTTTACAAAAAAACATAGATATCCGTTTCTTAGGAAATTGCCCAAGGTCAAGCACATTGCTTTGCCCTGAAGAACATCTGATTGAGGCTCAAGAATTAGCGATAAGGCTTTCTGTAGAAGACAAGGTCTCTAAATGGGACGATGAAAATTTAAAAAATAATGAAAAAGAACTTCAGCTCTTTTTTCAAAAACAAAATCGCACACTTGAAGAGAAGCAACACGAAGAGGCATGTTTACCGGAAACTCCCCTATCCGAACTAAAAAAAGAGCCACCTATATCACACTGGGAATCTATCGACTCATTTGATAACGTTAAAGTTCAAGTTCTAGAATCGGAAACCAACGGATTCATTTATCTCGATCTCTTTTTCCAAATAACAGATTCTTCGATTGATCTAGGACAGCTTTCTGCTTGGTCCGAATTAATTACAAAAAATGGGAGCAAACAATTTTCGGCTCTTGAACGCTTACAAAGAATTGAGCAGTTCACTTCTTCATTTGACGTGAACATTGTCATCATTCCCAACAAGCAATCTTCCTCTACTTTACAAGTGTTTCTTCAGTTTCATTTAGGATTCTTCGATAGGTTTCTTGATGAAGTTATTGACCTGATTTTAGAAACACGCGATGAAGTAACTTGTGAAGACACAAAAAGAACAAAACAAGTCTTCCGTCAATTAGTACAAAATATCTCGGCTCAAATGAGCGAAAGATCACATGAATCAGTTCAACAACTTGCAGCTTCGCCATGTAGCCTACAAGCTCGTTTAGAAAATTACATACAAGGATTCCAATTCTACGAAACATTGCTAAAACTACAAAATGTGGGCTTTGATTCCGATTTTTTGAATAAAGCATCTTCAATTATGAAATGTGGCCCGTCATCGATAATGATTTGCTGTGAATCACAAACTGTAGCAAGGGTAAATTCTACATTGAATAAACTTGGACCTTTCCCGGTACCCATTGAGGAAGAAGTTTCTTTTGATCTAGAAAAATACCCAATACCTTCCAATAAACTTATTTGGCCAACATCAGTGTTTCACCATGCTGTAGCGCTTCCAGTTAATGAAGAAATTCTTCCAAAAACGACTGTTCAGCTATGGTCTTACTTTTTAAAATCAGAAAAACTTCTTCCAGAAATCCGTGAGAAAGGCGGTGCATATGGAGCCTCTGCTAAATATAGAACAGATTGGAGGGCTATTCTCTGTACATCGTATAGGGATCCACGAATAGAAGAGTCAATTCTTTTTTTTCGCAATCAACTTTTTGATCTGCACACAGATTTCCTTACTGAATCAACTCTAAATGATGCAAAAAGAAATCTTCTCAAACAGGAAGAGCTTCCAATATTTCCAGAAATGAGAGGATTTCATAATTGGTATAGGGATATGATTGGTCTTTCTTACGAAAAAAGGTGCATTGAACGACAACAAATTATTAGCCAAACGAGAGAAGATATGCTTTGCAAAATCGAATCTCAAATAAATTATTGGAAAGAAGAAGGCACTTCACCGTTCGAGGCCAGTTTTTTGTCTAAATAGAGGAATCTAGAATGAGCAAAACACCTAACGATCAATTCCAGATTTTCCTTCAACGTTTCCGTCCAAAATTGGAGCCCTTTTGGCAAAAATTAATGTCCAGTGTCCTCAAAAGAAGTCCGAATTCTCTGCAAACATGGATTCAAGATTTTTTGCAATTGCAACTTGGAAACACATTTACCTTAGAGCATGGATTTACCGATAATAAATACTTCTTTTGGATTGACAATCGTTACACCAATCACAGAAAACACCCTGTTTGTCTTTATCTTCCGATGATCAAAGATGCAGACAGTGAGAGGCGATTACAGGAAATGAACTTCTTTTGGGGAATACTTCTATCTTTAAAAGGGATCCAATGGACAAAGGACCCATCTTTCTGTAGAGTATCTTGGATTATGGAATGGCAGGCAAAATCTGATTCATGTTGTTCTTCCCTTCTGTTACAAAAACTATCCTTGAAGGGCAGAGCTGGTTACGGTTTGGTTTTGGATGGATCTTTCAATAAAAAAGATGAGACATGGGCTTCTAGTTTCCTGAATCAGGCAGATCCGGAATGTTTTTTCAATTCCTCAACAGCCGCCACTCAAGCGTTTAGGAACCTAGGCTATCAGATGGTTGGGTGCCATCACGAACCGTGTCTGTCTTTCACACAGTGGCAAGATAAGCCAAGTCTGTCCATAGCGGAACGTTTGGGTTCGTTCCTAATCCGAATGTTGTCTGGATTAGACTGAGCCAGGTCTTCACGCAGATCCATGACATTCACCTAGATTCTTTTGGAGGCCTTATGGTTGGAAATCGATTGAAAAAGATGCATGTAGCCACTATTTTCTGCGCATGCTCCTTTGGACTTCCTCTTTTTTTCGGAAATAACCTCTTTGGTATTCGTGCAGAACGAGTACACAAAGACCTTCATCCAAATTCCTTCGCATCTACTGCGTCTACATCACTTTTGAAGCAGGTTTCCGACTGCATTTCCTCTATTACGAAGAGTGCAATTCCTGCTGTTGTTTCTGTCCGTTGTTACACTACTGCAGCTGACCCATATCGTATGGATAACAACCAAAAAGAGATGCAGCCTGAATTGATGGATGAGTTCATCAATCGCTTCTTCGGTATACCACCATTTGGTCCACCTGGTAAGCAACGTCAAATTCCATTTCATCTAGCTTGTGAGCTTGGCCACTGGGAGAGTGTTGAATCTTTTTTGATTAATC